>CALMOP010000070.1 GCA_937871775.1 uncultured Gemmatimonadota bacterium
GGCACGGTCACCGGGTTCCCCGGCGACGTCGCCATCCGGTCCGCCTTCGGTCCCCGGGTGTTCGTGCCCGGCGGCATCCTGCCGGAGACCGGCCTGATCACGTTCGGCAGCCGGGTCGCATACGCCTTCCATTTCCGGGTGCCAGGCTCCGGCGAGATGCGGACCCTGGCCGAGCAGTGGCGGACCAGACTGGGGCATGGCGCCGGGCGGCTGCGCACCGCGGCCGACGACGAACGCAATCTCAAGCGCTTCTTCGACCAGCTGGGACGGTACCTGGGACTGGTGGCGCTGGTCGCGCTGCTGATCGGCGGCATCGGCGTGGCCAGCGCCATCGGGGTGTTCCTGCGGCAGCGCCGCCCTTCCATCGCGGTGCTGCGCTGCCTGGGGGCCACCAGCGGGCAGGTGTTCGCGATCTATCTGCTGCAGACCGCGGTGCTGGGCCTGGCCGGCAGTCTGCTGGGGGTCGGGCTCGGGCTGCTGCTGCAGCTGGCCCTCCCGGCGGTCCTGGGGGAGTTCCTGCCGCTCGATGTGGCGGTGCGCCCGTCTCCCGCCGCGATGCTGACCGGAGTGGGGGTGGGTCTCTGGGTGGCCCTGATCTTCGCGCTGCTGCCGCTGCTCTCGGTCCGCAGCGTGCCACCGCTGGTGGTGCTCCGCCGCGACGTTGAGCCCGGCTCCAGCTGGCGCGATCCCTGGTCCTGGGCCGCCCGGGTCGCGCTCGCCACGAGCGTGGTGCTGCTGGCGGCGTTCCAGGTCTCGAGTCCGCTCCGGGGGCTCGCCTTCAGCGCCGGGGTAGGTACGGCGGTCGGGGTCCTCTGGCTCGCAGCCCTGGGCCTGACCCGGGCGCTGCGGCGGTGGTTTCCCCGCCGCCTCGGGTACGTGCAGCGCCAAGGACTCGCCAATCTGTACCGGCCCGCGAACCAGACCGTGCCAGTGGTGCTGGCCCTGGGGTTCGGCGCCTTCCTGCTGGGATCCCTCGCGGTGCTGGAGCGAAGCCTGCTCACCCAACTGGCGCTCGATGGCGGCGTGGGCCGTCCCAACCTGGTCTTCTTCGACGTACAGCCCGATCAGCGGGACCCGGTCGCCGGCCTCATCGGGCAGGCCGGGCTGCCGCTGCAGCCGATGGTGCCCATCGTGCCGATGCGGCTGCGGGCCCTCAACGGGATTGCGACCGCCACCCTGGTCGAGGATTCGACCCGGCGCCCCAGCCGCGACGGGGACCGCCCCGAGCGGTGGGCGCTGCGCCGCGAGTACCGATCCACCTATCGTGATTCGACGGTCGGCTCGGAAAAACTGCTGGTGGGAGACTGGTGGGCCCCTGGCCGGACCTACGCCCCCGGCACTCCGATCCCGCTGTCGCTGGAGACCGGCATCGCCTCCGATCTCGGCGTGACCGTTCGGGATACCATCACCTGGGATCTGCAGGGCGTGCCGCTCACCACCGTAGTGGTGAACCTGCGGGAGGTGAACTGGGCCCGCTTCGAACCCAACTTTTTCGCGGTGTTTCCCAACGGGGTGCTGGAGCAGGCGCCCCAGACCTTCGTGCTGCTGACCCGGGCCGACGACCCCGCCGCGGTGGGCGCGCTGCAACGCCGCATGGCGGAGGGGTTTCCCAACGTCACCTCGATCGACCTCACCTCGGTGCAGCGCACCATCGAACGGATCGTCGGCAGCGTGGCCCTGGCGGTCCGCTTCATGGCTCTGCTCACCCTGGCCACCGGCGTGGTGGTGTTGATCGGGGCCCTGGCCACCAGCCGGTTCCAGCGACTGCGGGAAGCCGCGCTGCTCAAGACCCTCGGCGCCACCCGTCGCCAGGTGCTCGGCGTCCAGGTGACCGAGTACGCGGCCCTGGGGCTGTTGGCCGGCATGGTGGGCCTTGGCCTCGCCTGCCTCGCTGGGTGGAGCCTGACCCACTGGATCTTCGAGATTCCGCTGGCGCTGCCAGGAGCGGGGTTCGGGCTGGTGCTGCTGCTGCTGCTCGCCCTGCCGGTCCTGGCCGGCGTCTGGAATTCCGCCGAGATCTTCCGGCGAACCCCGCTGGATGTGCTCCGGGCCGAATAGCGGTCTCGCGGCCCCTCTTTCGGCGCGACCGCTTCATCATACCTTTCCTGCACCCCTCTCCCGAACGGGACGCCATGCTTGCGATCGATCTCCGTGGAAAGCGCGCGCTGATTGCCGGAGTGGCCGATGACGGCGGATTCGGCTTTGCCATCGCAAAGGCACTGGCCGAGGCCGGCGCCTCGGTCGCGGTCGGCACCTGGCCGCCGGCGCTGAACATCTTCCTCAATCTGCTGGAGCGGGGAAAGATGGACAGTTCGCTCGCCCTGTCGGATGGCCGGAAGCTGAGCTTCGAGAAGATCTACCCCCTCGACGCAGCCTACGACTCCCTTGCGGACGCCCCCGCGGAGATTCGCGAGAACAAGCGCTACAAGGAACGCGGCGACTTCAGTATCGCCGGGCTGGCGCAGGGCCTGCAGGCGGACTTCGGGCCCCAGCCGCTCGATATCGTCATCCACAGTCTGGCCAACGGGCCCGAGGTCAAGAAGCCGCTGCTGGACACCAGCCGGAAGGGGTACCTCGAGGCCGTCAGCGTCAGCGCGTACAGCCTCACCTCCATGGTGCGGCAGCTGGGTCCGCTGATGCGGGCCGGGGGGTCCTTCCTGTCGCTGACCTACATGGCCTCCGAGCGGGTGATCCCCGGCTATGGCGGCGGCATGTCCAGCGCCAAGGCGGCCCTCGAGGCCGACACCCGCACCCTGGCCTTCGAGGCCGGTCGCCGCCACGGCGTCCGGGTCAACACCATCTCAGCGGGCCCCTATGCGTCCCGGGCCGCCAGCGCCATCGGGTTCATCGACATGATGATCCGCTACTGCCGGGCCAACGCCGCCCTGCCCCGCGAACTGGAGGCCAGCGAAGTCGGCGCCACCGCGGCCTTCCTGGCCAGCCCGCTCGCGGCCGCGATCACCGGCACTACCGTGTACGTCGACAACGGGTATCACGCGATGGGGATGGCCGTCGACCCCACTCCACTGGCCGGCGGGTCGTGAGCTAACATGCCCGGGTCAGTGACCGGGGGTCTCCGGGGCGCCGTGATCGGCGCGATGGCCCTGCTCCTAGCCGGGTCGTTCCAGTCCCTGCCGGGCCAGCAGGCGGCGCCGATCCGGCAGTCCTTCCCGATGCCCCCGGAGTACCGCGACATCCAGATCCGGGCCCAGGAGACGCAGCGCAACCTGCTGCTGTCGATGGTCGACTCGATGCCGGAGGCGTTCTATCGGACCCGGGCCGCGGAAGGCCAGCGGGATTTCGCGCAGCAGATCCATCACGCCGCCAATGCCAACCAGTACATCGTGGCGCATTATCTGCTCGGCTGGGATACCCTGCCGGTACGCACCGACACCGCCATCATCTTCAGCTCGCGCGCCGGACTCCGGGATTTCGTCACGGCGACCTACGGCTTCAGCCTGCGGGTGCTCCGGGACCAGTCCGGGGAAGACCGCCAGCAACTGATCTGGTACTTCGGGCAGAAGCTGCCCAAGTGGATGGTCTGGGATGAGCTGAATCAGCATACCCTGTGGACCGCCGGCCAGATGGTCGCCAACTTTCGCGCCCACGGCATGCCGCCGCCGGCCTTCCTCTACTTCTGAGGACCGCCCCCGTGCATCGATCCACCGCGGTAGCCGGGGCCCTCATCGGTTTCCTCGGCGTCCTCGCGGGCGCCTTCGGCGCCCATGCGTTGAAGAACCAGCTCTCCAGCGACATGCTGCAGGTGTTCGAGACCGGCGCCCGCTACCAGATGTACCACGCGCTGGCCCTGCTGGCCTGCGCGCTGGTGGCCGGCCGGCGGGAGCGGCCGCTGGCGATCTGGGCTGGCCGGCTTTTCCTGGCGGGGACGGTGCTGTTCTCCGGCAGCCTGTACGCGGTGGTGCTGCTGGACCAGCCTCAACTGGGCCTGGTGACTCCGGTCGGCGGGCTGCTGTTGCTGGCGGGCTGGCTGGTGCTGGCCGTGGCCACTTGGCAGCGCTGAGCGATGCACCCCGCCGCCCGGCAGTGGCGCACCTCGCTGGAGCGAATCGACGGCTGGTTCGAGGGGCGCCGTCGGGACACCGGTGACGTGGTCCCCTGCCGGGCTGGCTGCACCGCCTGTTGCCACGGCCCGTTCGACATCTCCATCGCAGATGCGCTGCTGCTCAGGGAGGCCATCGCGGAGCTCCCCCCGGCCGACCAGCTGGATATCCGCGACCGGGGCCGCCGGCTGCTGGCGCGCATGACCGCCCTCACGCCTCAGTGGCACGCCCCGTGGGACATCGCCGATCTGGGTGAGCCGGGATTCGATCTGCTGGTGGAGTCACTCGCCGAGGTTCCCTGTCCGCTGCTGGGAGACGATGGCCGCTGCCGGGTCTACCAGGCACGACCGCTGGTGTGCCGGATGATGGGGCTGCCCATGATGACCGCCGAGGGGCTGGTACTGGAGAATGCCTGCCCGATCCAGGAGCAGTTTCCCGGCTATGCAGCCCTCGATCCGGCGCTGTTCGACTTCGAGTCCCTCGAGGCGGCCGAGCAGGCCAGCCTCGACGCTGCGGCGGTCGCCTGGTTCGATTCGCCGCTGCACGCCGGGTTCGAAACCACGATTGCCGCCGTGGCGGCGGGGTGAGCGATGCGACAGCCGATCCTGATCGAACTGCTGGCCGGACAGGGCGCCCATGTCGACCCGCTGGCAATGGCCCTGGCAACCGACGCCACCCTGGCCGGGCGGGCCCTCCCGGGCGCTTCCCATACCATCTGGCAGCTGGTCTGGCACCTCGACTACTGGATGGACTACGAGCTGCAGTCGCTGGAGAGCCGTGAACCCGGCTACCCCGAGCATGCCGCCGAGAGCTGGCCGCGGACGGCGGCTCCGGCGACCCCGGAGGCGTGGCGCCAGGAGCTGGACCGCTTCGCACGGCTGCTGGCGGTGCTGGCCGGATGGGCGGCGCGGCTGGAGGATCCCGAGGTGGCCCGCCGGCTGGTCCACCCCGCCAAGCAGGAAACCGTCACCGATGTGCTGTGGCAGATGGTGGCCCACAACAGCTACCACGCGGGTCAGATCGCGATGCTGCTTCGGGCTTTCGGGGCGTGGCCGCCGGCGGGCGGGGGAGATACGTGGTAGTGGTTGGCGGTTGGCCGTTGGCCGTCAGGGGTCGGGCGTCGGAGCGGAAGGCTAACGGCCAACGGCCATGGGCTGACTGCTAACCCATGAACCTGCTCCCGGAGGGCCAACGGCCAACGACTACTTGAGCGGATTCACCGTGGGGGCGACGTAGTACAGGTAGCCGAAGATGATCATCAGGGCGCTGATCATGACGGCGGCCAGCAGCAGGGTGAATGCGAAGATACTGGAGAGCAGCGTGCCATCCGACTTCAGGTGCATGTAGAACATGGCCACCAGGGCGAACTTGAGGGCCGACAGCAGCAACAGCACCTCGACCACAATCGGCTCCAGCGCGATGGCCAGTCCCACTGGTGCATGGCGGTGGACCACCTCGTAGGCGCCGACCTCCAGAAAGGTCAGTGCGAACAGGATGAGGGCGACCTTGGTATAGGTCTGCCAGGTCGGGTGGACGTGCTCGGACGCGTGGGTGGCGGTTGCGTGCATGGCGCCTGGGCTCAGCGGATGAGGTACACGACGGGAAAGATCACGATCCAGACCACGTCGACGAAGTGCCAGTACAGGGCGGCGATCTCCAGGTTCAACGACTTCTCCGGCGGCAGCTTGCCTCTGAGCGCCACCACCAGCACGGTGGTCAGCCAGATCAGCCCCAGCGTCACGTGGGTGCCGTGGAATCCGGTCAGGGTATAGAAGGTCGAGGCGAAGAGGTTGGTGGTATACCCCATGCCCCGGTGGTAGAAGTGGGTGAACTCGAACACCTGCATTCCCACGAAGAATATCCCGCAGAAGATCGTCGCGCACAGCCAGCCGATCAGCGCCTTGCGATTGCCCCGCTGGGCGCCGCTCAGCGCCAGCACGACGAAGAACGAGCTGAACAGGAGCAGCGAGGTCCCGAAGGTCACCAGCGGGATCTCGAGGATCTGTTCCTGCATCCTGCCGTTCAGCAGCCATTCCGTGTGGGGCCTGGGGCCGGAGACGTCCCGCCCCTTGTAGACCAGGTAGGTCCCGATCAGAGAGGCGAAGAACATGCACTCCGAGGCGATGAAGGTCCAGATCGCCAGCTTCCGGTGGTCGATGCCGGTTGCGGTGTAGTGATGTTCGTCGACCTGCGCGTGCGCGGTATCGGCCACAGTTGATCCTCAGTCGAAGTCAGGCGTCAGGCGTCGGGGCGTCGGGCGACGGGCAAGAGCCTGAAATCCTCTACTCTGACGCCTGACGCCTACTCCCTGACGGCCGACGGCTGTTATCCCGTCGGCTCGAAGGCCCAGGAAAAGATCCCGTACAACAGGACGGCGAGGCCTGCCAGGTGCACCCACAGGTGGGAGCCGCCGATGAACCCGCCCAGCGTGATCAGCACACCGGTCGCCGCGATGAAGGGCCGGAACGAGGGATTCGGCAGGTGGATCCCCCGCCCATCGACCCGCTGCGGCTCCGGCAAGCTCCCGCCCCGCTCCCGCTTCATCTCCCACAGCGCGTCCCGCCCATGGACCTGGGGCACCTTGGGGAAGTTGAACTCCTGCGGCGGCGAGGGGATCGACCACTCCAGCGTGGCGCCGTTCCAGGGATCCGCCGGCGCCGGCGCCTGGCTGGAGCGGGTGGTCCGGATGATGTTCCACAGGAACACCACGAAGGCCAGCCCCAGCAGGAGCGAACCCCACGTCTCCAGCCGGTTGAGCAGCTCGAAGTTGGATTCGGCGCTGTAGGTGTAGACCCGCCGGGGCATGCCGTTCAGCCCCACGATGTGCATCGGGAAGAAGGTGAGATTGAAGCCGATCAGCATCAGCCAGAAGTGCAGCTTCCCCAGGCCCTCATCCAGCAGCTTGCCGAACATCTTGGGCCACCAGTAGTAGGCTCCGCCGGTGATCCCGAAGATGGACCCGCCGAACAGCACATAATGGAAATGGGCCACGATGAAGTAGGTGTCGGTCTGCTGCAGGTCCGCCGGCGGCGAGCTGTGCATGACACCCGAGAGTCCGCCCATGATGAACATGGCGATGAACCCGAGGGCGAACAGCATCGGGGTCTTGTACTCCACCCGCCCGCCCCACACCGTCCCGATCCAGTTGAAGATCTTCACCCCGGTCGGGATCGCAATGATCATGGTGGCCAGCGAGAAGAAGGCGTCGGCGAAGGGGCCCATGCCGGTGGCGAACATGTGGTGGGCCCACACCCCGAAGCCCACGAAGGCGATGAAGGCTCCCGAGAAGACCATCGCGGCATAGCCGAACAGCGGCTTGCGGCTGAACACCGGCAGGATCTCGGACACGATCCCGAAGGCCGGCAGGATCAGGATGTAGACCTCGGGATGCCCGAAGAACCAGAACAGGTGCTGCCACAACACCGGGTCCCCGCCACCGGATGGCACGAAGAAGTGGGTGCCGAAGGTGCGGTCGATCATCAGCAGGACCAGCGCCACCGTGATGATCGGGAAGGCCAGCAGCAGCAGGATCTGGGTGATGAAGCTCATCCACACGAACATGGGCAAGTGCATCATCTTCATGCCGGGCGCGCGCAGATTGATGACCGTCACGAAGAAGTTCAACGCCGCTGCCAGCGAAGCGATACCCAGGATCTGCAGGCCGACGGTCCAGAAATCGATGTTCATGCCCGGCGAAAACTGCCTGGTGGTCAGGTTGGCGTAGCCGAACCAGCCGCCGTCGGGCGCCGCACGGAACAGCCAGCTGACGTTCAACAGCAGGCCGCCCGCCAGGAACACCCAGTAGCTGAAGGCATTGAGCCGGGGGAAGGCCACGTCCCGGGCGCCGAGCTGCAGCGGAATCATGAAGTTGAAGAACATCGCTGACAGCGGCATCACCCCCAGGAAGATCATGGTGGTGCCGTGCATCGTGAACAGCTGATTGTAGGTCTCCGGACCCACGATGGTCTGGTTCGGCGCCATCAGCTGCCACCGGATCACCAGCGCCTCGATCCCGCCCAGCAGGAAGAACAGGAAGGCGGAGGCGCCGTAGAGAATCCCGATCCGCTTGTGATCGACCGTGGTGATCCAGCTCCACAGGCCGGTGGCAGCGTGGGTATCGGGCGGTGCGTGCTCCAGCGCGGTCGTTGCCATAGATCTCCGTTCCATCCGTTGGGGCGACCCGACGGGTCGCCCGTACTTCCCTCGGCCTACTGGTTCGCCCGGAGGTACGCGACCACCGCATGCACTTCGTCATCGCTCAGGCCGAGTTCCGGCATCAGGACCCCCTGCTTCCAGGCCTGGGGGTGCTGAATCCACTTCGCCAGGTTCTCGTCGGTGTTCACCATGGTGCCGGCCGCGACGTGGCTGCGGCTGCCCACGTGGTGCAGGTTCGGCCCAATCAGCGGCAGCGCCGGGTACATCGAGTGGCACCCGATGCAGCCCTTGGCCGTGAACAGCGCCTGGCCCTGCTTCACCAGGGCACTGGCCGCGGGGTCGGCGCTGAAATCCCTGGGCGGGGCGTTGAATCCGCCGGCCCACGCATCAAAGCTCTCGCCGCTCACCGCCACGATCCGGTACGCCATCCGGCCGTGCTGGATGCCGCAGAATTCCGCGCACTGGCCCGGGAAATTGCCCTCGACTTCGGCCTTGAACCACAGATCGTTGAAGCGGTTGGGGAACACGTCCCGCTTGCCCGCGAAGGCCGGCACCCAGAAGCTGTGGATGACGTCGATCGTGGTCATCTCCAGGTTCACCGTCCGCCCCACGGGCACCCGCAGCTCGCTGGCGGTGGTGATGCCCAGCTGCGGATAGCGGAACTCCCACCACCACTGGTGGCCGATCACCTCGACCTGCAGCGCATCCGGCCCCGGCCTGGTCGCGGTCCGGAAGATGGTCTGGACCGTCGGCACCGCGATCATCGCGAGGATCACCGCCGGAATGATGGTCCAGACGATCTCCACGGTGGTGTTGCCGTGGGTCTGCACCGGGTCCGCCGCGCCGGGGCGGTTGCGAAACTTCCACATCGCCAGGAGCAGCGCGCCCTCCACCAGCACGAACACCCCAGCCGCCAGCCAGAGCGTGGTGCGGAAGACGTCATCGGCCTGCCGGGCGAAGTCGGCGCGGGGATTCAGCGTAGTCTGCGGATACTGGTCCGGGGAGCACGCCGTCGCCAGCGCGAGCAGGGCCAGCGTCAGGACCGGGGCGTACGCGGGTAGCCGCCGACGGATGGGGTGGGGCATCAGAATGCGCGTCCTGTCAATGCGGGGACCACAGAAAGGCATAGAAATGCCGAGGGGAGAATAGGGGCTGATCTGCGGGGTGTCAAGAAATCCTGACGAAACCGGAGCCGCTTGTCACCTTTATCTTTGGGTCAGGTACCAGGCTGCGCAACCCGTTCCCCCCAACCCCGTGCGCCCCTGCCGAGGAGCCGCCATGACTGCCGCCACCCGCCAGGCCCTGATTGCCCAGTACGCCCGCGGCCCCGCCCGCCTCGAGGCCGCCCTCGCAGCGGTACCCGAGGAGGCCCGGACCTGGCGGCCCGCCCCCGGAAAATGGTCGGTCCATGAGGTCATCGTGCATTGCGCCGACAGTGAGACCAATGCCCACATGCGGATCCGTTATCTGCTGGGCGAGAAGGAGCCGCTCATTCTCGGATACGACCAGGGCCGTTGGGCGATAGAACTGGACTATCACGGCCTGCCGCTGGGGCCGGCGCTGGACACAGTCCGCGCCGTCCGCGCCAACACCGTCCCGCTGCTGCAACGGATGAGCGAGGCGCAGTGGCAGCGGAACGGGCGCCACACCGAACATCCCAGTTATGGCGCCCTGCGCTGGCTGGAGATCTACGCCGAGCATCTGGAGGTGCACGCCCGGCAGATCGAACGGAATCTGGCCGCCTGGGGGAAACGCTGACGCGGGAGGGGCGTCTAGGGTGGGTCGGTACCAACCGTCAGGTCGAACGCCGGCGTCTCGCCCGGTACCTCGAAGCTGTAGTGCCACCACTCCTCGGAGTACTGCCGGAACCCCTCCGATTCCATCACCCGCCGGAGCAGTTGTCGGTAGCGCAGGGTGCGGCCGGTCGCGTTGGCCCAGTGGGCCTGCTCCGAGAAGGTGTCGTAGGGGGTCCCCAGGTCCACTTCCCGACCCCCGACCGACCAGTCCACCAGGGTCAGATCGACGGCCAGCCCGAGGTTGTGGCGGCTTCGACTAGCGATGTACCCCTGCTCCAGCAGCCATTGCTGGCCGGTGCGGCCGGCCCATGCCACCATTTCCCGGGTGGCCCGGACCGGCCGATAGCCGTCGAACACCTTGAGCCCCATCCCGCCGGTCTGCAGCCGGCGCTGTACCCGCACCAGTGCCTCGGCCGCTTCCCGGCGGAGCAACGCCCGGTTAGCCTGGTACCCCGGCAGCACCGCCGTGGTAAAGTTGTGGGGGGTGGCGTAGCGAACCTCGATCACGATCGTGCTGTCGAGTGCATGAATATCCGCCAGCAGCCGGAGCGCGACCGAGTCGGGCGCGACCACCGGCGGGGGCGGGTCGGGAGCCTGAGCCCGGAGCGGCGGGATGAGCAGCGGTGCCACGAGGGCCAGACCGGCCAGGGAGTGACGCATAGCGAAGCAGTTCCTGCGGATAATGGAAAGGTGGGCCGCTGGAGTCGACCCCGATTCGGGGCCAGGGCCGTGAAGCCAAACATATACCTGACAATGGCTTACCGGTACGTCTATGGCTCCGTTTCCGATTCGGAGCTATTTTGTTCAGGTCTCCTGTGGATCCAGCGAAACCCGACGTCCCGGGTGGCTCCGAGCCCGGGCCGTTTCCTTTTTGCGAGTTTGCCCATGATCCGTGAGTTGCGGCAGAAGCTCGGCGCCGAAATCGAGCAGCTGAGCCACGAACTCAATGTCATCATCCCCCAGGCCATCTCCCAGGCGGTGGAGCTGGGTGACCTGCGGGAGAACTCCGAGTACAAGGCGGCCCTCGAACGGCAGCAGTTCGTGATGGCCCGGCTGGGGCAGCTGCATCAGCGTCTCGCGCAGGTCAGCCAGCTGTCCATCACCGATACCCCGTCGGACATGGTCGGCCTCGGGTCCCGGGTCGGGGTGCTGGACCTGGACACCCAGGAGCGTGAGCATTTCATGGTGGTCCTGGCCGAGCTGATGGACCTCGAGGCGGGTCACATTTCGCTCGCTTCGCCGCTGGGCCGGGCCCTCAAGGGCCGCCGGGTCGGGGAAGAGATCGAGCTGCGGCTGCCGCGGGGCCAGCGCCGGCTGCGGGTGCTCGAGATCGGCCCGGGGTAGCCATGGAGTTTCCCAAGAAGCTCATCCTGGTCGGCGACCGGGTGCTGATCTCGCCCGAGGAGGGCGAGGAGCGCACCCGGGTTGGGCTGTACCTTCCGGCTACCGCCATCGATGCCCAACAGGTGCAGAGCGGCCTGGTGATCGCCGTCGGCCCCGGCGATCCCGCCCCGGACCTCTCCACCCTGGATGACGAGCCCTGGAAGACCAGCGACCGGCAGCTGCGCTGGCGACCGATGCAGGCCCGGGTGGGTGACCACGCCATCTTCTTCCGCAAGGCCGCGGTGGAAATCACCTTCGAGGAGAAGAAGTACCTGGTGGTGCCCCAGGCCGCCATCCTGGCCCTGGTGCGGGAGGACCTCCCGATCTGAGCCGGCAGCGGGTCCCCGGGTCCCCGGGTCGTCCGAACGCGCCGGCGTGACCGGGACAACGGCCCCGGATCGGGATACATTCAGAACAGCATCGCGACCCGCCGGATCACACGGCGATGGTACTTCGTACTCGGGACCCGGTACTCGGTACTTGACCATGCCCCTCACCCGCTTCCCCGATCTCGAAGACAAGCGGGTCTTCCTGTCGACCGTACCCTCCCTCAACCTGCCTGCCGCCCCGCCCGCCCACACGGACCGGATCTCGGTCGCCGTCTTCTGGCTGGATGAGGACTCAGCCGGGCTCAGCGAACTCACCCACGAGTTTGCCATGTCGCTGTTCGAACAGGGCGGGCTGGGCATCGTGGTCGGCGGCAGCGGCGCCGAGGCCGCGGCCGCGATCTTCGACGAGGCGGCGGCTGAGACCACCCACGCCGAGATCGCGGACGAGGCCATCGGCATCTGGGCCGATCCCGAGGCAACCCTGGAGGAGACCCTGTTCACCGCCGCCGAGGAGGCCATGCCCCCGGACGCCTTCGCGGGTCAGCCCTGGGACCTGGTGGTCTGGGCCCGCGGCGGTGACCCGGTCATCCCCAGGCTCCGAGCCGCGCTCAACCGGCTTGGCGCCATTGTGGACGATCAATACGAGTTGGGGGGAGAGGACGATGCCTGACGCCGAGCTGAGCGAAGCGGCGCAGTCCCTCCGGACCAGCACCCGGCTCACCCTGGCCCTTGCCCTGGTGACCTTGGCACTCAGTTACGCCGGAGCCAGGGGATGGGTGGCCCGGGAGATCGGCGTCGCGGCCCTGTATCTCTGCGCGGCCTGTCTCATCACGGCCGTCTGGTTGGGGGTCAAGGGCAGGCGGCAGCGGCTCGAGGACCGCGAGCGGCAAGCCCGCCTGGTCATGATCGTCACCATCGCGGCCCAGTTGAAGACCCAGGACGACGCCGCATTGCAGACCATCGCCCGGAAAGGCGGGCCTGCCGGCGAGGCCGCGGAGCTGGTGCTCCACGGACGCCGGGAGCGAGCCGTCCGGTCGGGGCCATCTCCCGCCGAAGGCGCCCCCGGTTAGCGCCATCCCGAGTCTGACCATCGCCATTTGCCCGCAGGTCGGTAGATTGGCCCTCCGGAGGTGCAATTGGGGCTGACCCGGCTGTATCTGAGAGCCCTCCGGCTCCGGTGTCCCGCGTGCGGCGGGGGACCGGCGTTCGTCTCCTGGTTCCGGATGTGCCCGAACTGCCCCGGCTGCGGCCTGCACTTCGACCGCGAGCCGGAGGGTGGGTACTGGGTGGGGTCCTATTCGTTGAACCTGTTCGCGACGGAGCTGGCCTTTGCGGTCGGGTTCGTCGGGGCTCTGGTGCTGACCTGGCCCGACCCGCCGTGGCGGGCGCTGGTGTGGTGGAACCTGGCGCTGATGATCGCCTTTCCGATGGTCTTCTTTCCCTGGTCGAAGACGCTGTTCATCGCCATCGACCTGACCTTCCGGCCGCGGGAGCCTGATGACTATCGCCAGCCAGAGGAGCCTGCGGGCCGGGTTGGCGGCCGGCGCCCCTGAGCCCTCCGTGCGTGAGCGAAGCGCGTGGGAGAGACAGCCGGGAAGATTCCGCGCAAAGTCGGGCACCGCGACAAGTGGGATCCGAGGTCGCCACCTGCTCCGCCACTTCATCGTGAGGGCCGCGAAGGATGAGGTGGGAGGAGCGGGAGGGCACACTCGATGCCTCTCACTTTGTACCGGGATGCCCTATGGACTCGCCACCGGCATCGGAGGGGGCGCTGCCGCCGACCGCGGATAGGGATACCCGACCCGGAGCAGCCGGTCCAGGGTCCGATCATGCCCGTAGATGTCGGGATAGAAGAAGACATCCCCGTTGGGCCGGGCCATGACGGTGGCATAGGTCAGGTAGACCGGCACCGGAGCCCGGAACCGGACCGTGATCGGTTCGGCCGCATCCATCGCCGCGCGGATCCGCTCCTCGGTCCACTCGGGCTGATCCCGGAGGAGGAACCGGGCCAGCGCGAACGGGTCCCCGAGCCGGATGCAGCCGTGGCTGGCATCGCGCCGGGTCCGCTCGAACATGTTCCGGGCCGGGGTGTCGTGCAGGTAGACCTGGTAGTCGTTGGGCATGATGAACTTGACCCGGCCCAGCGCGTTGTGGGCACCGGGGATCTGGCGAACCCGCACTCCATGGCCGATCCCCTCGATATACTCCGGCCAGGGTGAGACCGGCTCCCCATCCTTCACCAGCTCGTAGCGGTTCCGAGTGAGAAAGGCCGGGTCCTTGAGCGCCGCGGGCCTGATTTCCTTCTCCGCGATGGTCGGGGTCACGTCCCAGTAAGGTGCGAAGATCAGGTATTCCAGCTCGTCGGTGAAGACCGGAGTCTCGGTCTCATAGGCGGTGCCCACCACGACGTTCATGGCGAGCATGCTGTCCTCCCGGAGGCTCAGCGTCTCGAAGGCATACAGCCGGAACGCCGGGATGTTGACGAGGATGGGCGGGGTCGGGAACCGTCGGGGCATCCAGCGCCAGCGCTCCATGGTCAGCTCCATCTGGCGGATCCGCTGATCGAAGGGGTGCCCCAGCCGCTCCCGGGTGGCATCGCCGATGACTCCGTCCGGGGTGAACCCCTGACGCATCTGGAACCGCTTCACCCCCTGCACCGCCTCGCCGGCATAGACGGTGTCGAGAATCGGGATCGGGGTACTGTCCCGGTAATCTCCCAGCAGCCGCAGCAGCCGCCGCAGGGTGGGAATGCCCGGGTAACTCTGACCAGGCCGGAGGTGGGCCGGCATCACCGGGAGGTTGACCAGCGCCGAGTCCCGGGCCAGCTCCCGATAGCGCACCAGCGTGGCCATCAGCAGCCAGTAGTGAATGAATGGTGGCTCCAGACTCCGGAGCAGATCATTGGGCTGGGGGGTCCCGGCGAGGGAATCGAGCAGCGCCGGCACATTCAGGGAATCGACCGGAAGGTGAAACGCGGCGTGAACCGCTTCGGGACTCACCCGGCCGAAGCGGAGGGCCCGGACCAGGCGGGCGGCGGCCACCGAAAGCCCCAGATCCACCCGGGCCTCGAAGACCGAATCGGCGTTGCCGGGGAGCGCCGCGGCCGCCACCAGCCAGCCGGCGTCGTAGTCCGTCGGATCCAGTCCGCGGTTGCCGGCCTCGGCCAGTACCCGGATGAGGCTCCGGGCCGGGCCGGTCAGGGTGTCGTTGTCATACCAGACCGCGCCCCAGCCGCGACTGGCGTAGAGTTGCCGCAGGTCCGGTCCCACGTCCGCCAGATCGGCCCAGCGGAGGTCGGGATGGTAGCTCTCCCCCAGCAGCCGCTCCAACAGCGCCTGGGAGGGTCGACGGATGACTGCGGGCAGCGGGGCCGGAGCCGCGACCAGCAGCAGGAACAGATATCCGAGGGGAAGAGAGCGGACCAGGCGCACGGGTGGAATCTGGCGCCGTGGCGTGACCCAGGCCAGTTCCCGTCGACTTGCCCTCACGGGCCAGGGATGGTAATAGACTGGTGCTGTGCCAGCGCCACTCTTGTAACACCATGTGACGGGTTTTTGGTGCATCCGATCCATACGGCTGGATCTTTGTGAAAACGATAAGTCATTGTGGATAAACGTGTTAGAGGTGTCAAAATGATTGAGGCATCACCGTTGCCACTGGGACGAGCGAGGGTGGTTGCGGGGGCAGGTTCGACCGCCCCCGGCAGGGGAGAGGCTGCAGTACCCCGAGACGGATCCTGGAGAGACCAGGCCGGCTACACCATGATAGAGACTCTGATGGGCCTCATGGTCATGGGCATCCTGTTCGGGGCGGTAGCGCTTCCACTGCGGAACGGCATTCTCGAATCCCGGCTGAGCCGGGCGGTCGACGTGCTCAGCTCCGACCTGGAGCGGGGATTCTCGCTGGCGGAGCGGCTGCGCCGCCCGATCCGGGTGCGGTGCCTGTGTCCGGCCCCGGGTTATGTGGTGGAAGATCGCGATTCGACCGCGGTGTACCTCACCCGGTCGCTCGGCAGCGATGAGGATTTCCGGGTTTCGTCCCTGACGTTCAGTCCGGCGAGCATCGTGGTGTTCCCGACGGGGCTCGCGTCCAGTACCCTCACGATCACCCTCACCGCGGGTGAGTTTACCCGGACCCTCCGGGTCACCACCGCGGGTCAGGTATGGGCAGGCACTCCATGACGCTGCAACGCATCGCTCACGATCGGTCCGGGGCATCGCTGATCGAGTCCCTGGTGGCCGTTACTCTGATCTCGATGGGTCTGCTCAGCCTGGCTCCGCTGTCGCTCCGGGTGGCGCAGACCAACACCGTAGTCGTCATGACGGGGGAGCGCACCGCCGCCATGCAGCGTTACATCGCCCGCTACCAGACCGCCTCCACGACCACGTTGACGCCGGGAACCACCAGCTGCAGCTCGGCCGGCAGCCCCTTCCCGCACCAGATGTGCGCGCTGGTGACCCAGCCAAACCTCAGTCAGCCGCTGTACCGGATCCGGATCGTGGTCCAGCCCAACGGCTCCATCCCGATTGCCGCGGACACGGTGGTGCTGGAGCGTCTGATTCCACCCACGGGACCGTTCCACATCCCATGATCAGGCCCAGGCTCGGCCGTCGGGGCTTCACGCTGGCGGAACTGGTCATCGGCATGGTGGTCGCAGCCATGGTGGCCGGCGGCATCCTGCGGTTGCTCATCAACGAGAATCGATCGCTGGCGGCGTTCGCCGAGGCCCGGGGCGCCCGAGCCACCGCCCGCAGCGGCATCAACCTGCTGCTGTCGGAACTGGGGATGGTGGAAACCGGCGGGGGCATCGAGGCCGCAGCGGTCAACGGCAGGAGTCTGACCGTCCGGGCCCCCTACGCGGTGGGGATGGTGTGCCGGGCCCTGTCCAGCCAGATCGTCGCGAGCCTGATGCCGGTGGATCCCGACCTGTGGGCCCTGCCCGGTTTCTCCGGCTTCGCCTGGAAGAGCGGGCCCTCAGTGCCCATGGCGTATCTCACCGCCGCCGGCGGCGGCACTCTGAACGAACCCGGGCCGGTGTCCTCGTGTGTCACCGCCAGTGACACCGTGGAGATCTTTCCCAACGGCCGCATCGTCATCCTGAACGGAACCCTGCCCTCGGTGCCCCCGGCGGGGGCGCCGGTGATGCTGTATCGCAGGGTCCGTTACGAGTTCAAGGCCTCGGTCGCGTTTCCGGGCCGGACCGGGCTGTGGCGAACGGTCGTGGACGCGCCCCTGCCTCCCGGGGTGACCACGCCCGGGGAAGAGGTGGCGGCACCGTTCGACAACACGGCCCGGATCCGGTATTTCGTGCTCGATGACCCGACCGCCCGCAACTCACCTCCGGCGGACCTCAGCGATCTCCGCGGGGTGGAAATCTCGCTGAACGCCGAGAGCGCCCACGTACTAGGCATCGGCAGCCGGGGGTACAAGCAGGCCGGGGTGGCGGTGGCCGTGATGTTCGCGAACCGGCCCGACTGAAATGCGAGGGCTCCCCATGGGTCTCCTGGCCAATCGACGCGGCGCTACCCTCCCGCTGAGCATCCTGCTCCTGATGGTGCTTACCGTGGGGCTCGCGGCCGGGCTGGCCATTGTCACCAGCGAGCGGAAGGTGCATGGTGACCACGAGGCCCAGATGGAGGCCGCTACTCTTGCCCGCACCGGGCTGGAGCGTTACCAGGCCCAGCTCACCGCGGCGCCGCCCGACTCTTCCCGCGACTCGCTCGGGCTGACCGGCGGCTATGCCGTGATCGTCACTCAGCGCGCCACCCACCTGCAGGGGCTGGAGACCTACCTGGTCACCTCGACCGGGGTCAGCACGGCCGCGGGGCACTTCGATCCCACCGCTCCCCCGGCCCGCCGCACCCTGGCCCAGTACGCTACCTGGCGCGCCCCCTGGACCAGCTACGCGACGATCACCGCGCTTGCCGGTATCGACGCCGACGATCACGGCGACCACATCGGCGGGACCGGCACGGCGGCATCCGGGTACCCGACCCGGGCCTCCGCCGTCGCGGTGCCGAACAGCATGTACAGCGGCGACAGCGCCATCACGATGGCCGGAAGCAACAATCCCAGGATCATGTACCTCGGCTCGCAGGCCGACGCCGTGGCGGCGATCGGTATCGACTGGGCTGGCATCCTGGCCGGGACCGACGTGACCCCCGACACGACCTATCCGGCGAACAGCAGCGGCGCCATGGGCGCGCCCTACCGGCTGCCCACCAGCGGCAACCGGATCATGTACGCCGCGGGCAACTACACCTTCGATCAGCCCGGATCGGGGACGCTGCAGGGCCTGCTGATCGTCGAGAACGACCTGGTGGTGGATACCACCTTCCGGTTCGACGGGGTGATCCTGGTGGGCGGCACCATCATCGACACCACCACGTCCACCAGCCTGATCTTCAATGGGGCCATCGTGACCGGCCTCAATCTCAAGCTCCCCGGCGGTACCCTCCCGGGCTACCCCGCGCCGGGCCAACTGCGCCTGACCAACAACTATCACCACGGCCGGACTTTCGACTGGAATGCCGGCATCGTCAGGAACGCGCTGACCTCGTTCGGCCCGGCCCGGCTCCGGCCGCTGCCGGGGTCCCGGTTCGACAACATCCCGGACTACTGATGAAGCCGCTCAAGACCCTCGGTCAGATCGCCCGGCGGCTGCGGAAGCAGGCGCCGCGAGAAGAGCGCGACGGCTTCAGCCTGCGCCAGCCGCCAGCCAGCCCCGATCCCACGGTGCGGGAGCTGCTGGCCCGGGGCCGAGACTACGCTGACGAGACGATGCAGCAGCTGAGCCTCATCGAGCGGTGGCAGCTCCGCCCGGAGCTGGACCGGGTCCTGGAACGCGAGGTCCACGCGGAGTGGACCCCCGACGAAGTGCAGGAACTGGTAGATGCCGTGTTCCGGGCTTGGGGTCTCAGGCGCCGCTAGATGGGCCGCATGGCTTCACCAGCCGCAGGCAGGCCCCGATTCCTGAAGGACCCTTCACATCCGGTTCAGTCTCCGGCTATGCTTCCCGGGCCATCTTGATGTCCATGAGGGCATTCGTCCTGGTCTCCCGCTGCCTCCTCGCCATCCTGGTGCTGGTGCACGGGGCCGCGGGTCAGTCCCGGTGCGGCGAATCGCCCAATGTGGTCGCCGTTCGAACCTCGGCGTCCGACCCGGCCCACTGTCCGGCGCAGCATCAGTCCGGGCCCCAGCCGACCAGCCAGACCCCGTGCCCGATCATGCCCGGTTGCCTTCCCGTAGCCCTGCCGGCCCCGGTCCAGCACAGCCTGTCCGCGGTGGCCCAGGCGGCCACACCGCTTCTCGATTTCGATCTCCGCCCCAGCCTCGACGCTCCCGCTCCCGACAGCCCGCCGCCACGCGCCTGACCTGATTCACTGAGTGCGCCGTCCCGGGACGCGGCCCTGCCGCGCCCGGCCGGCGCCGGAACGGATGGTCCGATCCGGCAAGACCCAGGGATGAAGGTGGTCGTCATGCGTTGGATGTTCTCCTGGCTGGCACCGGTGCTGGCCGGCGCCTCGCTCGCCGCCCAGAGCGCGCCCCGCCTCACACTGGCCGAGGTCTACGACGGGCTGGCCACCCGTCAGCCCCTGGTCGGGGCCGCCCGGGCCCGCGCCGCTGCGGCCGAGGCCCGCATCGGACCCGCCTCGCGCTGGCCCGATCCAGCGATCCTGCTGGGCCTCATGAACCGGAATCTCCCGGGGCTGGGGCTCTCGGACCCACTCGGCATGAATCAGATCCAGGTCATGCAGATGGTGCCCCTGGCGGGGAAGACCGGACTCGCCGTGCGTGCGGCGCGCGCCGAAGCTGCGGCCGGAACCGCCGAGGCAGAGGACGCCGTCTGGGCGGTGCGGGCCCGGGCGGCGATGAGCTTTTATGACCTGTTCCAGGCCGACGGCGAGTTCCGGACGATGACCGGCGCCCGGCGCCTGCTTGAGGATCTGGGCCGCGGTGCGGCCGCGATGTACGCCGCGGGCGGAGGCCGCCAGAGTGACGTGCTGCGAGCCCAGGTGGAATTGGCCCGCATGGACAATGGGCTGATCCGCATGAGTGCGATGCGGGAAGCGATGATCGCCCGATTGAACGGGATTCGGAACCTGCCCATCGATACCCCGGTTCCGCCTCCGGTGGCTCCCCGCCTCCCTGACAGTCTGCTGCCGCGTCCGGAGCTGGAACGGCTGGCACTCGAACGCCGCCCAATGCTGACAGCGGAGCAGTCCCGCGTCGAGGCCGCCGAGGCTGTCGCCCGGCGAGCGGGCCGGGAAATCTGGCCCGATCTCACCCTCGGGGTGACCTACGGCCAGCGACCGATGCCGGATGGCAGCACCGACCGCATGGCCAGTTTCATGCTCGGGTTCACCCTGCCCCTCTCTCCCGGACGCCGGCAGGGGCAGATGCGCGCCGAGGCTGCGGCCATGGCAGCGATGGCGACCGCTGACCTCGACAACCTCAGACTCGAGACCCGGACCCGGGTCGGCGAACTGACCGCAGACCTGGACCGCGCCCGCCAGCTCAGCCAGCTGTACCGCACCACTCTGCTGCCCCAGCTGCGCGCCACCGCTGCGTCCGCCATGGCGGGCTATCGCGGCGGCAGCATCGACTTCATGACGCTGCTGGACAGCGAGATGGCCGTGGTCCGCGCGGTCGCGGAGCTGTTTGGCTTCGAGGCCGAGTCGGGAAAGGCCATCGCCGAACTGGAAATGCTCACCGCGACCCCGCTGATCGACCCCGCCTCCGCGGCCGATTTCCCAGGAGACACCCCATGAACGCCCCCATCGGCCGTGCGGCCCTCATCGTCGCCGCCGTGAGCCTGGCCTGGTTCTTCACCCGCACCGCGGGTCCGCTGCCCACCACGACCCCCGGTGGCGGGCATCAGCATGGCGCCGCTGCGCCCACGGCGGGACCGGGCCCCGTCCTGCTCACCGACCGGAACCAGCACCGGATCGGCGTGACGTTCGCCCCGGTGCTCCGCGGCCCACTGGCTCACCAGGTCCGCATTGTCGCCCAGGTGACCTACGACGAGACCCGGGTGACCACGGTAGCGTCCCGATTCGAGGGCTGGGTGCAGCGAGTGTCCGCGGACTTCGTGGGCAGGCCGGTGCGGGCCGGGGAGCCGTTGCTGTGGATCGACGCGCCGATGGTGGTGACCACCGCGGAGGAGCTGCTGCTGGCGCGGCGCCTGGCCGCGGACCTCGGCGGTGGCTCAGCCGAGGCCCAGACCAACGCGGACCGGCTGGTGCAGTCCGCGCGCGAACGGCTGCAGCGTTGGCAGCAGCTCTCGAACGCGGAGGTCAGCCGGATCGAATCCAGCGGCCAGGCTCCCCACAGCGTGATCGTCCGGTCCCCAGTCAACGGGGTGGTGCTGGACAAGGCCGTGCTCCCGGGTCAGCGGGTGATGGAAGGGGAGGTGCTCTATCGCATCGCCGACCCGAGCGTGATCTGGCTGGAAGGCGATGTATTCGAGCAGGACCTGGCGCTGGTCCACCTGGGACAGCCGGTCACGGTCGAGCTCCCGGCCTTCCCGGAAGGGCCCCGCACTGGTCGCATCGCGTACGTGTATCCCGCACTCAATCCGGAGACCCGGACCGGGAGAGTCCGGGTCACCCTGTCCAACCCGGGGCTGGCGCTCAAACCGGGGATGTTTGCCACCATCCGATTGGCTGCTCCGATTGCGGATCGAGCCCTCAGCATCCCGCGGGGCGCCGTGCTCTCCACCGGCGAGCGCAATCTGGTATTTCTGAAGCGGCCCGACGGCCGGTTCACTCCCTCCGATGTCGCCCTGGGCGTCCAGACCGAGGATCGGATCGAGATCGTCGGCGGCCTCGCCGAAGGCGACACGGTCGTGGCGTCGGCCACCTTCCTGCTGGATGCGGAATCGAATCTCGGTACCCTCCTCGGCGGCATGGGTGACATGCCCGGGATGGACATGACCGCCCCGGATGCGCCGCTCCGGCTCCCGGTGGCCCGGCCGGCCCGCGAGGCCCCGCCCGACTCGATCAGCAGGGAGCATACGCCTGCTCCCGATGCCATGCCGGACCTGCCCGGCATGGACATGCCGGCGGTCCCTGATAGTCATGCCGGTCATGACCATCATCCGGGCCAGGGGGAGTAACCATGCTCGCCCGCATCATCAGCTGGGCCGTGACCAACCGGGTCGTCGTGCTGCTGGCCACGGCCGGTGCGGTCGCCGGCGGCATCTGGGCCGTCCGCCATACTCCGCTGGAGGCGCTTCCGGACCTGAGCGACGTGCAGGTCATCGTGCAGGCGGAGTACGGAGAGCAGGCGCCCCGCATCGTGGAAGACCAGGTCACCTATCCGATCGCGGCCGAGATGCTCAAGGTTCCCGGGGCGCGAACGGTGCGCGGGTACTCGTTCTTCGGCGTGTCATTCGTGTACGTGATCTTTGCCGATGGCACCGATCTCTACTGGGCCCGGAGCCGGGTGCTGGAATACCTGAGTGGCCTCAAGGGTCGGCTCCCGACTCCGGTGACGCCAACCCTGGGGCCCGACGCCACCGGGCTGGGCTGGGTGTTCCAGTATGCCATCGAGGACACCACCGGGCGGCTGGATCTCTCGCAGTTACGCGGCCTGCAGGACTGGTACCTGCGCTACGCCCTGACGGCAGTGCCAGGGGTGTCGGAGGTCGCATCGCTGGGCGGCTTCGAGAAGCAGTACCAGGTCGACCTCGACCCGGCCCGGCTGCAGGCTTACGGGGTGCCCATCACCCGGGTCATGGACGCGGTCCGGAATGCCAACTCCGATGTGGGCGCCATGGTGCTGGAGCTGTCCGAGCGGGAGCACATGGTGCGCGGCCTGGGCTACCTCAAGTCCATCGGCGACCTCGAGAACGGGGTGGTGGGCGCCACCGCGGGAGGCACCCCCATTCGGCTGCCGGAGCGGGGCCGGGTTGCCGTCGGCCCGGCGGTGCGGCGCGGCACTGCGG
>CALMOP010000071.1 GCA_937871775.1 uncultured Gemmatimonadota bacterium
ACCAGGCCGCCTTTCGCGCGCTGTACCAGGCCCACGTGGGCCGGGTGTTCGCGGTCTGTCTTCGGCTGGCGGGCAACCGGATGGAGGCGGAGGAGCACACCCAGGATGCATTCGTGCGCGCCTGGGAGCGGCTGGCCAGTTTCCGGGGTGAAAGCGCGTTCGGCACCTGGCTGCACCGGCTCGCCGTGAACGAGTTCCTGCTGGCCCGCCGGGGGGCCGGGCGGCGCAGCGCCCGGATAACAGTGACCGATGACGACCACATCCTCGACCGGGGGGCGCCAACCTCCGAGAGCCACGGTACCGACCTGGAGCAGGCCATTGCCGCACTGCCCCAGGGGGCCCGCACCGTGTTCGTGCTGCACGACATCGAGGGGTACCAGCATGAGGAGATCGCCCGGCTGTCGGGGATCGCCGCAGGAACATCCAAAGCCCAGCTGTTTCGGGCCCGCCGCCTGCTGAGAAAGGCCTTGAACCGATGACCGCCTGTGCCGCTTTCACCAGCCTGCTGGACGACTACCTGGACGGCACCCTGCCGCCCGACCAGACCCGGCAGGTCACGGAGCACTTGGCCGACTGTGCCGGCTGTCGGGCGGAGGTGACCGGCCTCGGCGCCATGCTCGCGGAAGTGCACCGACTGCCGCTGGAGATCGCCCCGGATCGGGACCTGTGGGACGCGCTGGCCCTGCGACTGACTCCCCGGCCCGCCCGCCGCGGGCTCACGATCACGCTGCCCTGGTGGGGCCAGCTCGCAGCCGGCCTGGGCCTGCTGCTGCTCGGAGCCGGGTTGGCCAGCCTCAGGCGGGCGGGGCCAGCCCGGGAATTCGCGCGGGAGCAGGCGCGCTACGTGCATGCAGCCGCCGAGCTCGCAGAGCAGCTGGCGGCGAGTCCCCCTCTGCCGAGCACCACCCTCGCGGTAGTCGATCGGAACCTGACGATTCTGGACCAGGCGATCCGGGAAGCCGAGGCCGCGGTGGAGCGTGACCCTGACAACGGGGAACTGCGGCAGATGCTGCTGGCCCGCTATGCCCAGCGGCTGGATCTGTTAAATCGGGCCATGACCAGCCAGCGGCAGGAGAGTTGATGCCCACGCCATGGATGGCCGCGCTGGGGTTGAGCCTGCTGTGGGGCTGGATCCATCGCCTTCCTGCCCAGGAGACGGTCCGGGAGTCCCGCCGCCTGAGCCCGGGGGCCCTGGTCCGGATCTACAGTCCCAGGGGCTCGCTGATCCTCACCGCCGGGCCGGGCGACAGCCTGACGGTTCGCGGCCGGGTCGATTCTACGCTGGGGCGGTTCTACCTCGGCGGAGGCGCCGATGCAATCAAGCTGGGCGTGGAGCCCGGGGGCGGGGTTCTCGAGGGTTCCGCCGACCTGATCATTACCGTGCCCTCAGGGGTACGGCTGTGGATCAAGTCGCAGCAGGCCGACCTGGACCTGACGGTCTCGGGCGGCACCGTGGAAGCGACCAATGCGAGCGGCCGCATTCGGGTCGCCGGCCGCACCGAGCGGGTCAGCGCCGAAACCCTGGATGGCAACATCGAGCTGGCGGTGGCGAGTCCGCTGGGCCGGGCCCGAACCGCCAGCGGGACCATCGTGGTGCGGGGCTTGATCCGCGACCTCGACGCCTCCACCGTAAGCGGCCCGCTGCTGGTCGGCATGCTGGGCCCGGTGTCGCGGGCCCGGCTGGAGACCGCCTCCAGCGAGATCGCCTTCAAGGGCGATCTGGAGCCGGATGGCACACTGGAGGCCGAGACCCACTCGGGCGATGTGGAGCTGAGGCTGCCAGTCCGGCTGGCCGCCAGCTATCACCTGGTCAGTTACAGCGGCGCGCTGGAGAACTCCCTGGTGCCGGCCGACCGGTTGCGGCCGGGCCCCGCCAAGGGCGAGTGGAGCTTCAGCACCGGCGATGGACGGGCTACGGTGCGGGTGCGGACCTTCAAGGGACGGGTGGCACTCAAGGTCCGGGGAGACCGGGACATCGAGTAAGCCATGCCGGGTCAGGTCCCGCTGTTTCCGGCCAGGGTGACGTGAACCGAGCCGCTGTCCCCGTCCTCCTCGTCAACCCCGAAATACCAATCGATCTCATCCAGCAGTTCGTCGTCGGTGGAAACCCCGGTCACGATGCGCTCCGCAAACCCCGGCTCGATCAGCACGTAGCCGAAGGGGAAGTCGAGTCCGCTCAGCATGACCACCCGCCGCGGCGCGTCCTCCCGCTCCACCACGATCGAGTCCGCATGGGTGGTCCGCAACTCGATGTCCTGCTCCTCGAGCAGCGGCGCCACCAGCCGGGTGTAGTTCTCGAAGTCGCGTGACAGGCTGTCTGAATCCGCGCGCCGCAGCGAGTCCGCCGCGGCAAGCCAGAACGCCACCACGGTCGGCTTGTGCACCACCAGGACCGGCCCCTGGGCGGTGTCGACCGCGCCGATCGCGACCCCGAATCGGGCCCGGGGCGCGGGGCGACAGGCCAGGAGCAGCAGCAGCGTAATCGCCAGGGGGCGCACGGTCTCTCAGAGAAGCAGGGGTTGAGTCAGGATTGCCGGGGTCGGCTGTGCCGTGTGCCAATGATACAGCACAGCCCGGTGACGTCCACCTCGTTTCCGGGGGTGCTTCGGGCCATCGGCCAGGTTGAAACCCGGCACAAACATAGACAGCAAGTGCATACTTGCATGTAGTCGTCGGCGTGATTATGCTCTCGACCGCCATGCAAGACATCAGAGAACGGATCCTCAGTGCGGCGGCCCGGGTGTATACCGAGGCCGGGTTCCGGGGAGCGACTACCCGCCGGGTCGCCCAGGAGGCGGGGGTGAACGAGATCACCCTGTTCCGCCACTTCGGAACCAAGGAAGCCCTGGTCAGGGCGGCCCTCAGCCGGGCCAGCAGTGGTTCGCGTACCCCCCTGTCGCAGCCGATTCAGTCATTCCGAGAGGTCTACCAATGGGCCCTGGGCACCTTCCGCCACTGGCACCAGGGTCGTCAGCTCATCTCCCGGGTCCTGGGTGACCTGATCGAGCATCCCGAGCTGGCGCCCGCGATCTGCGAGGAGCCCAACTGCGAGCACCAGATGCTGGCTCGGTATCTGGACCGGATGCGGGCCGCTGGTTTCGCCACCGCAGAATTCCACTCCGAGGCGGCCGCCGGTTTGCTGCTGGGCGCGGTCTTCACCCATGCCGTCTGGCGTGACCACTTCGAAACCCCGGAGCTTCCACCAGCTGAAACGGTGATCCGGCAATACGTCGCCCTGCTCTTCAACGCCATCGGCGCATCCCGGGAGATCCCGGCGGCCGGGGAGGTCCTGTGAAGCGGCGCTGGCTTATGCGGCGGGCGCTCCCCATGCTGCTGCTGCTCGCAGGCAGCCCGATACTGCTGTTGGCACAGAGTTCCGGCCCCCAGGCACTCTCGCTCGATCAGGCGCTGGAGCTGGCACTGCCGGCGAGCGATGCGGTCGGGCTGGCCCGGGCCGACACCCACCGCGCCGATGGTGAGGTCAAACGGGTCCGCGCGGACTACCTCCCGCAGCTGACGGGCACGGCTTCCTATATTCGCACCCTCGAATCCCAGTTCGGGAGCAGCTCCGGATCCGGCGCCAGCAGCGGGCCATCCTTCTGCAACAGCTACACCGCGCACCCCAGCCTGACCCTGCAGGAGCGGGTCGATTCGCTGGAGAGCGCGGTTGCATGCTACAGCGCCTTGAATCCACTCGCGGGGCTGGCCAATCTCCCCTTTGGCCGGACCAACCAATACAACTTCGGGCTTCAGTTCACTCAGACCCTGTTCAGCAGCGGCATCGTGAACGGGCGGCCCCGGGCCGCGGTCGCGGGCCGGCGGGTCGCCCAGTTGGGACTGAGCCAGGCGGAAGCCCAGGCCCGGCTGCAGGTGACCGAGGCCTACTTCGACGCGGTCCTGAGTGAACGCCTGTCTGGCATCGCCGAGCTGTCGCTGGCCCAGGCGGAATCAACTCTGGCGGACACCCGCGCCGGCAATCAGGTCGGCACCCGGCCGGAGTTCGACCTGCTGCGGGCCCAGGTCACGGTCGACAACCAGCGGTCTCAGGTGTTCCAGCGCCGGGCTCAACGGGAGCTGGCCCGGATGCAGCTGCTGCAGTTGATCGGCCTGCCGGTGGCGACGGCGGTGGAGCTGACCACCACCCTGGACGAGACCCCTGCCGGCGGCGTGATGGATGCCGATTCGTTGTCGGTGGCAGCGGCGGATACTGCGGTAGGGTCCCGGGCGGCGGTGCAGCAGGCCGAGGCGGCAGTGACAATCCAGCAGGTGCTGACCGGCGTGACCCGGTGGGACCGGCTGCCGACGGTCACGCTCAAATCCACCTTTGCACGGATCGGTTATCCCGACAACGGCGTGGCGTGGCAGGCCGACTACCTGTCCGACTGGACCATCGGGGTGCACGTGTCGGTGCCGCTGTGGACCAGCGGTCGACTCTCCGGCAACAGCATCGTGTCCGAGGCGGCGCTGACCCAGGCCCGGATCCGGGCCGAGCAGGCCCGGGACGGTGCCGCCTTTGACGCTCGGGCGGCGGTGCTGCGGCTGCGCACCGCCCAGGCGAGCTGGGCCGCGACCCAGCGCACGGTGGAACAGGCCGAGCGCGCCTACCAGATCGCGACCCTGCGATACCAGGAAGGCATCAGCACCCAGACCGAGCTGGCCGACGCGCGGCTGTTGCTGGAGCAGGCCCAGGCCAACCGGGCCACCGCCGCCCGGGACGCCCACGTGGCCCGGACCCGGTTGCAGCTGCTGCAGGATCTTCCCCTGGCGGGGGCCGACGTCGCCCAGACCCTTTCCAACGCCGCCAGCGGCCAGCAGGCGATTCAGCAGCCCGCGGCCAGCGGCACCTCCGGATCCACACCATGACGCGCCCGACCTTTGGTCCAACCCTCGCTCTCGTGGGCGCCCTCCTGCTGGCCCCGGCGTGCCGCCGCGACACGGCGCCGGACACCACGGACCAGGCGCTGCTGGTGGGCCCCGAGAACCTCATCGTGGCCGCCCAGGAGACTCTGCAAGTGGGCCCCGCGCTCTCCGGTACCCTGGAGGCCGAACGGAGTGCCACGGTGCGAGCCGAGCTGGGCGGCACCCTGGTCGCGGTGGCGGTAGAACCGGGACAGCCGGTGGCGCGGGGCGCGCTGCTGGGCCGGATCGATGCCACTGGGGTCCGGGATGTCTACGAGTCGGCCCGGACCGCGGTGGCCACCGCGGAGTTGAACGTGGAGCTGGCGCAGCGGAACGCGGACCGGGCCCGGGCGCTGGCGGCCGCCGGCGCCATCGCCGCGCGGGACCGGGAACAGGCGGAATGGAATCTCTCCACCGCCGAAACCCAGCTGGCCGATGCCCGGGCCCGGGCCGTGAGCGCCCAGAAGCAGCTGGCGAAGACCACGCTGGTGGCGCCGTTCGCGGGGGTGGTCAGCGAGCGCCAGGCCCACCTCGGCGACGTGGTGCAGGCGGGAAACCCGCTGTTCACCGTGGTGGACCCCTCCTTACTGAAGCTGGAGGGGTCGGTGCCGGCGGAGGCGCTCGGGCAACTCAGGCTGGGAACCCCGGTGATTTTCACGGTGGCCGGCGCCGGTTCGACTCCGCTGCGGGGCCGGCTGAGCCGGATCAATCCGGTGGCCGACCCCGCGACCCGTCAGATCCGGGTGACCGTGGCCATCGCCAATACCGGGTCCCGGCTGGCAGCCGGCCTGTTCGCAGACGGTCGGGTGGCCACCGCCGAGCGTCACAGCGTGGTGTTGCCGGCGGACGCGGTCGACCGGGCCGGCCTGCGCCCCATGGTGGTGCTGGTCAGGGGCGGCCAGGTGGCACGGAGTGAGGTCGAGCTGGGACTGATCGATGAGGGCAGCGAACGCATGGAGATCCTCCAGGGCGTGATCCCCGGCGATACCGTGCTGGTCGGGAGCGCGCGGGGGCTGCCGGTCGGTGCGGCGGTCCGCATCGGCAGCCCGGCGGAGCGGGCGGTGTCCGCCACGACCTCGACCGGGAAGGAATGACCCGATGCTGATCTCGGACTTTGCCATCCGCCGCCCGGTCATCACCATCGTGTCGATGGTGGCGCTGGTCGTCTTCGGCCTGATCGCCTCGGTCAAGCTGAAGACCGACGAGTTTCCCGATGTCCAGCCGCCCTTCGTCTCGGTTGGCGTGGTCTACCCCGGCGGCTCACCCGATGGGGTGGAGCGCGAGGTGCTGGAGCCGATCGAGGAGGCGGTCGCCTCGATCAGCGGGGTCAAGAAGATCACCGGCTACGCCCAGGACGGCTTCGCGCAGCTGGTCATCGAGTTCCAGTACGAGAAGCCACTGGCCGAGGCCACCCAGGACATCCGGGACGGCATCTCCGCGATCCGCAGTGATCTCCCCACCGAGATCGAAGAGCCGATCATCAAGAAGCTGTCCGACACCGACCGCCCGATCGTGTCGCTGGCGCTGGCCTCAACCTCCCTCACGGCTCCGGAACTGACCCGCCTCGCCGACCCGGGGATCGCCCGCGAGCTGCGCTCGCTCCCAGGGGTGGCGGAGGTGACGGTAGTCGGCAAACAGGAGCGGGAGCTGAGCGTGCTGCTCCGGCCCGAGGCGCTGCAGGCCAACGGGATCAGCGTGCTGCAGGTGGTGCAGGCGCTCCAGCTCCAGAATCTCGCGGCGCCGGTGGGCCGGGTGGAGGCCGACTTCAGCGAGCAAAGCATCCGGCTCACCGGGCGGCTGGCCGAACCCCAGGATTTCCTGCGGCTGGTGGTCGCGGAACGGAATGGCCGGGTGATCCGCCTGGGCGAGGTGGCGAGTGCCGTGGATGGAACGGAGGAGCCCCGCTCCCTGGCGCTGTTCAACGACCGCGAGGCCGTGGGCATCGACATCAAGAAGGCCAAGGGGTACAGCACGACCGACGTGAGTGCCCGGATCCTGGCCCGGATCACCACGATCCAGCAGAGCCTGCCGGCGGGCGCCGAGCTCAAGATGGTGAAGAACGGCGGCGACCGAGTGGAGCGTTCGGTCCGCAACGTGGAAGAGACCCTGGTGGGGGGGGCAGTCCTCACGGTGCTGGTGGTGTTCCTGTTCCTGAACTCATGGCGGTCCACCGTGATTACCGGCCTGGCGCTGCCAGTCAGCGTGCTGGCTTCGTTCATCGCGGTGTGGGCCTTCGGCTTCACCCTCAACACCATGTCCCTGCTGGGCCTGTCGCTTGCCATCGGGATCCTGATCGACGACGCCATCGTGGTGCGGGAGAACATCGTGCGCCACGTCGAGATGGGGAAGGACCACATCACCGCCGCCCGGGAGGGCACCGACGAGATCGGGCTGGCGGTGGCAGCGACCACGTTTTCGATCCTTTCGGTCTTCGTCCCGATCGCGTTCCTGCCCGGGGTGGCGGGCCAGTGGTTCAAGCCGTTCGGACTCACCATCGCCTGCTCGGTGGCGGTATCGCTGTTCGTGTCGTTCTCGCTGGACCCGATGCTGTCAGCCTACTGGCCTGATCCGCACCGGGCCGAGCATCAGAAGCGCTGGATCACCCGTCAACTGGACCGGTTCAACGCCTGGTTCACCCGGGCGGAGGAACACTACAAGCGGGTGATCGGGTGGGCGCTGGACCACCGCTATACCGTGGCCACGATTGCCACCGCGACGTTCGTGCTCGCCCTCGCGATGCCGAAGTACGGCCTGGTCGGCACCAACTTCTTCCCGCTCGACGACCGAGGCGAGTTCAACATCAAGATCGAGACCCCACCGGGCTCCAATCTGCGCTACTCCCGCCTCAAGAGTGAGGAAGTGGTCCGGTTGCTCCGCAGCAGCCCCGAGGTGCGCTATACCTACGTCACCCTGGGTGGTGGCGCCGCCGGCACCGTGGACGAGGGCAGCATCTACGTCCGGCTGGTGCCCCGCGAGCAGCGGGCCCTGTCGGTCGAAGAGTTCGCGGCCCGGCTGCGGCAGCAGACCAACCGCATGACCGGGGTGAAGCTGTCGGTCTTCACATCCGATTTCGGCGGCGGCAGGAAACAGGTCCAGCTCGAAGTGCGGGGCCACAGCGTGCCGGCCATCACCGCGGTGGCGGACCAGGTCCGGGACATCGTGGCCCAGGTGCCCGGCGTGGTGGATCTGGGGCTCTCCAGCAAGGGCAAGAAGCCAGAGCTCAACATCGACCTCAACCGGGCCCTCGCCGGGAGCCTGGGGATCACGGTAGGTGACGTCGCCCAGGCGGTCCGACCCGCCTTCGCCGGGCTGGACGCAGGCGACTGGGTGGATCCGAGTGGCGAAACCCGGGATGTCGAGATCCGGCTGGCGCCCGGGAGCCGGGCCCGACCGGAAGACCTGGCGCGGCTGCCGCTGCTGGTGCTGGGGCGGAATGGCGCCCCCACCACCCTGCCGCTGGGGCAGGTGGCGGACATCACCAGCTCAGTGGGTCCCGCGGTCATCAATCACCTCGACCGTGACCCGGTGGTGATCGTCGAAGCCAACGTCTCGGGCCGTCCCGGCGGCGAGGTCAACGCCGACATCGCCGCCCGGCTCGCCGGGCTCACCCTGCCGCCGGGCGTGCGCATCACCACCGGCGGCGACGCCGAGCAGCAGAGCGAGGTCTTCGGCAACATCTTCATCGCGCTGGGAGTCGCCGCGATGCTCATGTACCTGATCCTGGTGATGCAGTTCGGGTCGTTCATGGACCCGCTGGCCATCATGATGTCGCTGCCCCTGTCCATGATCGGCGTCATGCTGGGCCTGGCAATCACCGGCCTCACCATCAACATCATGAGCCTGATCGGCGTCATCCTGTTGATGGGGATCGTCGCCAAGAACGCCATCCTGCTCATCGACTTCGCCAAGTGGGCCCGGGAGCGCCAGGGCATTCCCCTCCGGGAGGCGCTGATCGAGGCGGGCGCCATCCGGCTCCGCCCGATCCTGATGACCACCTTCGCGCTGATCGCCGGGATGCTCCCGGTGGCGCTGGGCCGCGGCGAGGGCGCCCAGTTCCGCCAGCCGCTGGGCGTCTCGGTCATCGGCGGGGTGATCACCTCGACCCTGCTCACGCTGGTGGCAATTCCGACATTCTATGAGATTCTGGATGGGTTCCGAGGCGTGCTGCAGGGCCTGGCCCGGCGCTTCTTCGGTGCCGAAGCCTACGACACCGTGGTCCAGGGGGTGACGGGAGAGCACCGCATCGGGCCCTGACCGGGTTCCGTTCGGCTCACGCCCCGGGTGCCCGATCCGCCGGCATGACTTTGGCATTTCCCGACCGGAGCGAGGTACCCGCCGGGTCGGACTTGCGATCACCTCTCAGCCGTGGAGGGACCATGTCGCGGTTCGCCGCCAGATTGCTCGCGCTACTCATAGTGCTGGCCCCCACCCTGGCGGGACAGGCTCAGCGCCAGGTCTTCATCAATCGGCAGCGCCTCCCGGCCGATACCCTGACCCTGGTGGAACAGCACTTCCAGACCCGGATTCCTGACGGCCGCTACTGGTATGACGCCATGTCCGGCGGGTGGGGCCTTGAGGGCGGCCAGACCCAGGGGTTCACTGTGGCGGGGCTTCCGCTGGGCGGCAAACTGCCCGCGGACATCTCCGGCGGAGGAACCGGTGTCTTCATCAATGGCCGGGAACTGCACCCGCTGGATCTGCAGGGACTGCAGCAGCTGACGGGCCCGGTGCTGCCGGGCCGCTACTGGCTCGACGGGCAGGGATATGCCGGACTTGAAGGCGGGCCACCGCTGGCGAATCTGCGAGCCCTGGCGGCGCAGGGGATGTACCGCCAGGGATCAGGCGTGGGGGAGAATTACGGTAATGGCGGCAGCGCTTATGGCAACCTCAATACCGGCATCGGGATCATCACCGACGGCCAGGGTGGCGCGGCGGTCTTCAACCACTAAGGAAGTTGTTCTGGGATGGCCTGCCGGTCGTGCTCGCCAGTGGCGCGATGCGCCGCCCGCAGCAGCTCGAACTCATTGTGGCAATGGGGGCAGGCCATGACATGGTCCAGCAGGGCCAGTCGCGCCTCCTCGGAACCGCTGCCTTCCACCAGGGTGAGGATCCGTTCCACCTCAGGGCAGGCCTCGCGACCGGTCTCGGTCTCGCCGCGGAGCGCGAGCAGCATGTCGTAGCTGTGCCGGAGCCGTCGGTCAGTCATGGATGGCCTCTGGGCCGATGCCCATCCCGGTGAGGGTTTCCCTGAGATCGCCCAGCCCGCGGTAGAGCAGGTTGCGGGTCTTGGCTTCGGTCCAGCCCAGCAGATCGGCGATCTCCAGCCGATCGTACCCGGCAAGGTACATCTTGACCACGGACCGCCGGGCCGGAATCAGCAGTTCCACCGCGCGACCGATCGCCTCCTGCAATTCGATCGTCTCCAGCCGCGAATCCGCCCCAGGGGTTTCGCCCAGCATCGCCAGGCCGCTGGGCCGTGAGAGACGCGCCGGCGTCTCCCGCCGCGCCCGGCGGCGGCGCAGCACGTCCAGCGCCGCCGATACCGCCGTGCGGTGGATGTAGGACGCCGGGGCGCTGCTGATCTTCTCACCGCTCTCCAGGGCCTTCCACAGCCGGAGTCTGACCTCCTGAATCAGGTCCTCCACGTCGCTACCCATCAGGCCATGCCGCACGCCGATGTAGCGCACCCGTTCGGCGAAACGGGCCACCACAGCGTCCAGCGCGACTGACGTGGGATCGGGAGAGGCCGTCATGGCACCCAAGGTACGACCCGTCAGCGGATGCGCAACCGGCGCGCCGGCTGAGGTGAACCCTGCGCTGGGGGCGCTCCGAGCGGGCTGCAGCGCCGCGCTGAGAATGCCGGCGGGTGAGTTGCGTAACTGGAGTGGACGGAGCGAACCGTACGATTCCGCGTTGACAAAGGAGCCTGCCATGATCGACCTGTTCCGAACCTTCCCGGCCCGCTGGGCCATCCTGCTGATCGCCGCTGGGCTGGTGGCGGCCGCAGCCGCCTGCGAGACACCGCCCCCGACCGAGAGCCACTACACCCCGCCGCCGCAGGATTGCACCCCCGGCACACCCGGCTGCACCATCTGATCGAGGTTTGGGTTCGCCGGGTTGCGTCTCAGGGCGCGACCCGGCGTGCCCTACAGGTGAGCCAGCGCCCGCGCGACCTTGAGATAGCCCTCGATCATCGTGGCAAGCCGCTCATGGGTCGCCGCTTCGGCCAGCCCGCCGGATTCGGTGAAGCCGGTTGCACCATGGGGCAGCGAGAACATGTCGGGGTAGACGTGCACGCCGAGCCCTTCCAACGGGACCCGGAGCGCCCACAGGCCCCGATTACCTCCGAACGCCCCATTGGATGCCGACATGAGGAAAGCACTCTTCCCCCGAAATGGCCCCGGCCGGAACCGGGACACCCAGTCGATGGCGTTCTTGAGGGTACCCGACATCGAGTAGTTGTACTCCGGCGCGGCCAGCAGCAAACCGTCCACCTTGGCGAGCCGGTCCCTCAGGGCCACGGCCCCCGCCGGCATTCCGCTCGATTCTTGGACATCTGCGTCGTAGAGGGGCATGTCGAACTCCCGGAATTCAACCAGTTCCACCACCGCACCCGCCCCTCGCCCCAGCTCCGCCGCCACTTGTATCAGCCTCCGGTTCAAGGACTTGGCACGGAGGGACGCGGCCAGTGCCAACAGGCGTGGCACCGCGGTCACTTGCTGCGGCGATCCAACAACGGCTGACTCTTCCTGTATCACCTTGGTTCTCCGAAGCGGGGTCGAAAGGCCTTGGGCGACAGCGAGTTACTCCCTGGGCCCGGGAGTTGCCACACTATGTGGCCGACTTGTGAGGCAAATCACACCCATGTCTGCATTGCGGCTTCGAAGCGGCGCTGGAGTCCAGTACACGCTCCCCAACAGGGAGGCGTTCGCACGGGCGGTCCGATCGTGCCAGATCACCCAGGACTGGATGATCTTTCATGCCCGTACGGAGACCTGGCTGCCGATCACGGTGCACCCCGAGTTCGAGCGGCTGACCAGCAGCAAAGGCTCCTACCGCTCCTCGAATACCGACCTGGTACTCATTTATCCCGACGGTGAGGTGCGGCGCACCCCCGCCAATCCAGAACCACCCCGACCGGTGCGGGACGTGATCGACTCGGGACCGTTGTTCGGGCTGTCGGAAATCGAAAAAGCCGTGGGCTCGGAACTGCAGACCCCGCCCGAGCCGTCATCGAAGCCGGCGACTGATGAATTGAAATCCAATGAGCCCGAGACCGCTGCGGCCGCTCCGAAGCCGGCCGAGCCCCGCGTACCACAGGCGCAGGAACACCAGGATCCCCTGACCCACTCCTGGACCCCGAGCGGGGGCAGGGCAACCCAGGTCGCCGCGGCTCCGATACTCGCGGCCCCGACGCCCGCCGCCCCGACGCCGACCACCTCGCAGCCGATCAGGACTCGCCGCGAAATTGCGGTCGCCAGGGCCTCTGGCGCCGGCCACGAGCACCCCGCGGTGGAGCCGCTCCCGTCGCTGGCCGATCCCACCGCGCCGCGGCAGCAGCTGGTCGCGCGGTATCGCGCCTTCCGGGACTGGGTTGCAGACAAGATGGAGGACATCGAGACCCTGCGAGTCTGGTTCCTGATCTCCGCCGTCCTGCTGACCCTGACCTTCACCGGCACCGTGACCTTCTGGCTGCGGAACCGGCAGCTCGCCTCGGAACTACGGGAGCTCCGAGCCAAGGCCTCGCAGACCGTCCCCCGTTAGCCCTCGCTCTCAAGGCCGATACGATCGTTCGAAGACGCTGTCCCAGCCAGCCAGTGCCGGCTTGGGTCCCAGCGCCGAATCGACCAGGCCCAGGTGCGCGAACAGGGGCAAGATCGATCCGGGTGGCAGCGTAATACCACTCAGGTCAAGATCGGTAAAGGTGATCTGGAACAGGCCCGCCACGGGGGTCTGGCCCACAAGCTCGGCATGTCGCCGGATGTACCGGGCCTGTTTGGCGGGGTCGGAGACAATCCCGTTCAAGCTGATTGAGGTCCAGCCGCCCTCCAGCACGACCACGGGGAGGGTGGTGCCCTGCACCAGCCTGCGGTAGTAGTCGAGGGGGAGTGAATCCGGATCGGTGAACCCGGCCAGGTAGGGATAAGAGGACAGGCCTAACGCCTCGACAAAGGGAAAGTCCGCCAGGTCCCTGGCCACGCCGAGATAGGTCGTTCCTCCCTGGAGTCGGCCCCAGGCGGTCTCCACCTGCACGCTGACCAGGAGCCGCGCCGTGGTCCCGCGGGCGTTGGTCTCCCGGGCGGCGTCGTTGGTCATGGTGACCACCGCGTCGTAGGCCGGAGCCGGCGCGGTCAGCCGCACCAGATTGGTCTCGGCGGCAAGGCTGAGATAATCGGGATGCAGGATGGTATCGACCGCCGCTACGTACTCGCGGTACCGCCGCTGCACCGCGGTATCGGTGATCGACCTCCCCAACGACACCAGCACCGGATCCTCAGCGGCGCGGTTCAATCCATCGGTCACGTCCAGGGCGACGAAGATTTTCAGGCCATGGGCTCGGAAGAAGTCCACCAGCGGGAGCCTGGCCAGCCGCACCTCCACTGCCGCGGCGGTATCGGCCAGGAGCACGTCCCAGGGGATCGAGAGCTGAACCAGCCCGGCGTCCGCCCGCTGCATCCACAGGGTCATGGTGGGAATCAGCAACGCGGGGTCAGGCGCCGGGGGGATGGCTGAGAAGCCCATCCGGAAGGACCGAGTGGGGGCGGACGGACCGCCGGCGTCACCGCACCCGGCCAGCAGCGCCGCACTCAGCCCGAGGGTCCAGCACCGGCGGATCATGGGTTACGAGTCCCGTGCAATGGCAGCCTGCAGGTCCGTCAGCACAGGTTGGAGAACGTTCCACACGTTGCGGGCCACGATCCGGGCGCCGGCCGCGTTGGGGTGGATGCCATCCTGCTGATTGAGGGAATCGACCCCTCCCACGCCCTCCAGCAGGAACGGGATCAGGGGCAGCCGGTTGAGCCGGGCCAGGGTGGGAAAGATGGCGCGGAACCGGCGCACATAATCCGCGCCCATGTTTGGCACGGCCTCCATCCCGATCAACACGATTCGGGTCTCCGGCGACGCTGCCCGGATCCGGTCGATGATGGCCTGGACGTTGGCCCGGGTCGAGTCGGGGTCCTGCCCCCGCAGTCCATCGTTCGCGCCGGTCTCGAGCAGCAGCACCGCCGGATGCTGCTTGAGAAGCCAGTCCACCCGGTGCAACGCACCAGCGGAAGACTCTCCGCTTTCGCCGGCGTTGACCGCGGTATAGTGGAGGCCCGCCGAGTCGATGGCCCGGGCGACCAGGGCCGGAAAGGCGCTGTCGGGATCGAGCCCGAGACCGGCGGTGAGGCTGGTGCCCATGAACACCACTCGCGGCAGCTCGGCCGCGGTGCCGGCGGGAGCCGGTGGGGTGGCGCCAGGCTGAGCTCCCGTCCCGCGCTCCCGGCAGCCCCAGAGGCACAGCCCCATCAGCCCTGCTATCATTGAAGCCGTCCGCACTTCGTGCCCTCCGTCCCCGCGATGCATGCTGCGTACTGAATCGCTGACCAAAGAATACCAGTCCGGCGGCCGACCGCTCACCGTGCTCAAGGATATCACCTTCGAGATCGGCCCGGGCGAGCTGGTGGCCGTGGTTGGCCCGTCGGGCAGCGGCAAGACCACGCTGCTCGGGCTGCTGGCTGGGCTCGACCGCCCGACCCGGGGGCGAGTCATTGCCGACGGTGTGGACCTGGGGCGCCTGACCGAGGACGGCCTGGCCCGCTTCCGCGCTGCCCGGGTGGGGTTCGTATTCCAATCGTTCCATCTCATCCCGACCCTCACCGCGCGCGAGAACATCCTGGTGCCACTGGAACTCCGCGGCGAGGACGGCGGCCGCCGAGCCGACGAACTGCTGGAACGGGTCGGCCTCTCGGGGCGCGAGCACCACTATCCGGCCCAGCTCTCGGGCGGCGAGCAGCAGCGGGTCGCGCTGGCGCGGGCCTTCAGCAACAGGCCCCGCATTCTCTTCGCCGACGAGCCCACCGGGAACCTCGACGCCGCCACCGGCGCGAAGGTGGTGGAGATTCTGCTGGAGCTGAACCGGGAGTCGGGCACCACCACCCTGCTGGTGACCCACGACCAGGACCTGGCCCTGAAGGCCCGCCGGATCATCCGGCTCCGTGACGGCGCGGTAGTGGAGGACTCGGGCGGTGGCGGGCCGCCGTGACCCGGGTGCATTTCGTCTTTCGCATGGCCGCGCGCGAGGCGCGAGCCTCGGGGCGGCGGCTGCTGCTCCTGACCGGCGCGATCTCGGTGGGTGTCGCCGCCCTGGTCGCCATCAGCTCCTTCACCGACAATCTGCGGAACGCGGTCGAGGGCCAGTCGCGGGCCCTGCTGGGCAGCGACCTCTCCTTCACCACCCGGACCCGGCCCGACTCCACCCTGGACCGTCTGCTCGATTCTCTCGCCGGCTCCGCCGGGGCTTC
>CALMOP010000072.1 GCA_937871775.1 uncultured Gemmatimonadota bacterium
AGAACTGGGCCTCGCGGGCGATCTCGTCGGCGGTGAGCGCCGCGCGGGGCAGTTCGATCATGGTGCCCAGCAGGTAGGGGACCGTGATCTGCCGCTCGCGGAACACCTCTTCGGCGACCTGGCGCACCAGCAGGGCCTGTTTGCGGAACTCCACCACGTTGGCCACCAGCGGGATCATCACCTCGGGCTGCACCCGGCCCTTGCGGAGCGCCACGGTGCAGGCGGCCTCGAAGATGGCTCGCGCCTGCATGGCGGTGATCTCGGGGTAGATGATCCCCAGCCGGCAGCCCCGCAGGCCGAGCATGGGGTTGGCCTCCTGCATCCCGGTGACGATCCGGCGCACTTCCTCGACCGGCTTGCCCAGGGCCTTGGCCATTTCCTCCACCTCGCTCTGCTCCCGCGGCAGGAACTCGTGCAGCGGCGGGTCCAGCAGCCGGATGGTGACCGGGAAGCCTTCCATGGCGCGAAAGATCGACTCGAAGTCGCCCCGCTGCATCGGCAGCAGCCGGGCCAGCGCCCGTTTGCGGCCCTCGGTGTCCTGGGCGAGGATCATCTCCCGCATGGTGGTCAACCGGTCGCCATCGAAGAACATGTGCTCAGTGCGGCACAGTCCGATCCCTTCGGCGCCGAAGTCACGGCCGCGGTGGGCGTCGGCGGGGGTGTCGGCGTTGACCCGGACCCGGAGATGCCGCACCTTGTCGGCCCACTGCATCAGCCGGGTGAAGTCGCCCGACATCACCGGAGGCTTGAGCTGGGCCTTGCCGGCGAACACCCGGCCACTGCCGCCGTCGATGGTGAGCCAGTCGCCCTGGCTGAGCGAGCGGCCGTTGACCGCCAACCGCTGGTCCGCCTCGCTGACGTCGAGATTCTGGGCGCTGGCCACGCATGGCTTCCCCAGGCCGCGGGCCACCACCGCCGCGTGGCTGGTCATGCCGCCGCGGGCGGTCAGGATCCCCTTGGCGGCGACCATGCCGTGAAAATCATCCGGACTGGTCTCCCGCCGCACCAGGATCACCGGCTCGCCCTTCCGGGCCAGCTGCTCCGCCAGGTCGGCGTCGAACACCACCGTGCCGGACGCGGCGCCGGGCGAGGCCGGCAGGCCGGTGGTGAGCAGGTCGACCTCGCTGTCCGGATCGATGGTCGGGTGCAGCAGCTGATCGAGGTCGTTGGGTGGGATCCGGGCGACGGCCTCGTCCTCGGAAATGAAGCCCTCGTCCACCATCTCGCAGGCGATCCGCACCGCGGCCTGGCCCGACCGCTGGCCGCGGCGGGTCTGCAGCATGTAGAGTCGGCCAGTCTCGATGGTGAACTCCATGTCCTGCACGTCCCGGAAGTGCCGTTCCAGGACCCGGGCGATGCGCTCGAGTTCCTGGTAGGCCGGCGGCATGACGTCCTTGAGCTGGACAATGTCGTCCACATGCCGGGTGCCCGAGACCACGTCCTCGCCCTGGGCGTTCATCAGGAACTCGCCGTACAGCCGTTTCTCACCGGTGGACGGGTCCCGGGTGAAGGCCACCCCGGTGCCGGAGTCGTCACCGAGATTGCCGAAGACCATCGTGACCACGTTGACCGCGGTGCCCATGGTGTCGGGAATGTCGTGCAGCTTCCGGTAGTCGATGGCCCGCCGGGTGTGCCAGCTCTCGAACACCGCCGCGATGGCGCCCCACAGCTGCTCCATCGGGTCGTCGGGGAAGGGGCGGCCGGCGGCCTGCTCGACGTGCTGCTTGAGGTCGCGGACCAGGCCCTGCATCTCGGCGGCCGGCAGGTCGATGTCCCGGGTCGCCTTGGCCTTCTGCTTTCGGGCCTCGAGCAGCGCCTCGATGGGAGCCTTGGGCAGGTCGAACACCACTGTCGCGTACATCTGCACGAAGCGGCGGTAGCTGTCCCATGCGAACTGGGCGTTGCCGCTCTCGCGGGTGAGGGCTTCCACCGTGGTGTCGTTGAGGCCGAGGTTGAGGATCGTCTCCATCATGCCCGGCATCGAGACCGCGGCGCCGGAGCGGACCGAGAGCAGCAGCGGGTGTTCCTTGCCCCCGAAGTGCCGGCCGGTGGCGGCCTCCAGCCGCTGCAGGCTGGTCTCCACCTGGGAGCGCAGCCAGGGCGGGAACTGCCGGGTCTCGAGGTAGGTGAGGCACAGGGTGGCGGCGATGGTGAAGCCCGGCGGCACCGGAATGCCGAGGTTGGTCATCTCGGCCAGGCCGGCTCCCTTGCCGCCCAGAATGTCCTTCATGGCGGCCGTGCCATCGGCGCGGCCCTGGCCGAAGAAGTAGACCGACGGCTGGGAGTAGGCCCCGCTGGTCATACCAGGCCCGCGATCGACGGCACCGCGTGGCGCAGCGCGACCAGGCCCTCCGGGATGTCGGTGGGGTACTGTCCCGAAAAGCAGGCGTGGCAGAACTGGCTCTGCTCACCGGCCGCCCGCAGCATCCCGTCAAGCGACAGGTAGCCCAGAGTGTCCACGCCCAGGTACTCGCGGATTTCCTCGATGCCATGGGTCGCCCCGATCAGCTCCTCACGGGTCGGGGTGTCGATCCCATAGTGGCACGGCCCGGTGATCGGCGGGCTGCTCAGCCGGAGGTGCACCTGGCGGGCGCCGGCCGCGCGGATCATCTGCACCAAGCCCTTGCTGGTGGTGCCCCGGACCAGGCTGTCGTCCACCATGACGACCGAGCGGCCCTCGATGACGCCCCGCACCGGGTTGAACTTGATCTTCACCTTGGCCACCCGGAGCGCCTGGGTGGGATGAATGAAGGTGCGGCCCACGTAGTGGTTCCGGATCAGCCCGTGCTCCAGCTTGATCCCCGAGGCATCGGCGAAGCCCAACGCCATGGCGTTGGCGCTGTCCGGCACGCTGAACACCACTTCGGCGCCGGGCGCCGGATGCTCCCGGGCCAGCTGGCGGCCCAGCTCCCGGCGCACCCGGTCCACCGACTCGCCGAAGATCCGGCTGTCGGGCCGCGCGAAATACACCAGCTCGAACACGCAGCGGCTTTCGGGGCGGTCGCGCAGCCGCGGCAGCTCGGTGATGTGGCCGTCCTCGATCTTGAGGAACTGGCCCGGCATCAACTCGCAGACCATCGACGCGCCCACCAGGTCCAGGGCGCAGGTCTCGGAGGCGATCACCACGCCGCCTTGCAGCCGGCCCAGCACCAGCGGCCGGAAGCCCCGGGGGTCCACCACCGCGTAGATGCTTCGGCCCACCGTGATCAACAGGGTGAAGGCGCCCTCGCACTTTTCCAGCGCCTCCCGGATCTGGTCATCGGGCGTCACCTTCCGCGAGCGGGCGATCAGGTGCAGGATCGCCTCGGTGTCGCTGGTGGTGTCGAACAGCGAACCCTGGTCTTCCAGCTCCCGGCGCAGCGCCGGCGCGTTGGTCAGGTTGCCGTTGTGAGCGATGGAGATCGGGGTGCCCCGCAGATCCTTGAGCAGCGGCTGGGCATTGGCGAGCACCGAACTTCCGGCCGTGGAGTAGCGGGTATGGCCGATGGCGACGTCCCCCAGCAGCCGGCCCAGGCCCGGGTCGTCGAAGTTCTCGGACACCAGTCCCATGCCTCGGTGGGCCCGGGAATGGCCGTGCTCGTCGACCGCCACAATCCCCGCTGACTCCTGCCCCCGGTGCTGCAGGGCATAGAGGCCGAGATAGGTCAGGCGCGCCGCCTCCGCCACACCCGAGACGCCGAACACTCCGCACATGCCTGGTGGTCCTCCGAATAAGCCGTTGGCCGTTAGCCATCAGTGGTCTGGCGTCAGCCGTCAGCCGTCAATCATCAATCGTCAATCGCACTCCGCCGCTCCCCCAATCCCCCAATCCCTCATCCCCCAATCCCTCACTCCCCCGCCCCCTTCATCCGCCGCGGAATGGCCCCGAAGTACGTCTCCCGCAGGGCCTCCACCGCCCAGGTGTAGTGCCGTTCCGGCGTCGCAATGATAACGTCTCCCTGCGGGTCTCCTACAGTCCCGACCAGGAGTGCCGGCACCCCGAAGCGGCGGGCCAGGGTCAGCACGTCACCGACCCGGGGTGGATCGACCGAGATCACGGCACGGGCCTGGTCCTCGCCGTACAGCAGGGCCGCGTCGACCGGATCGGTGGAGCAGACGATCCCGATGCCGTAGCTGCTGAGGTCGATTTCCGCGCCCAGGCCCACGCTGGCGTAGGGGCCGCCCATCGCCGCCTCGGCCAGGGTGACCGCCAGGCCGCCGGTGGCGCAGTCGTGGGCCGAGCTGAGCAGACGGTCCCGGGCCGCGGCGACTAGGAACTGTTGCAGGGCCAGCTCCGCCGCGAGGTCGACCGGCGGCGGGTGGCCCCCGACCAGGTCGCGGACGTGGGCCCAGTACGCGGACCCGCCCAGGTGCCCCTCCGAGCGGCCCAGGATCAGGATCCGGTCGCCCGCCAGTTGGAAATGGCTCGGCACCCGGTGCGCCAGCTGCTCCAGCAGCCCCACCATGCCCACGGTGGGGGTGGGATCGATCGCACCGCTCGGGCTCTCATTATAGAGGCTGACGTTGCCGCCGGTGACCGGCGTGTTGAAGGCCCGGCATGCCTGGGCGATGCCCCGGCACGCCTCCCGGAACTGGAAGAACACCTCCGGGCGGTCCGGGTTGCCGAAGTTGAGGCAGTCGGTGATCCCCAGCGGGAGTGCTCCGGTGCAGGCGATGTTGCGGGCCGCCTCGGCCACGGTCGCCTTGCCGCCTTCGAAGGGATCCAGCGCCACCAGCCGGCTGTTGCAGTCGACCGTGACCGCCAGTCCGAAATCGGTGTTGCCCACCCGGAGCACCCCGGCATCACCACCCGGACCCAGCAGCGTGGCCGCCTGGACCGTGGAATCGTACTGTTCAAACACCCACCGCTTAGATGCGATGCTCGGCTCATCCAGCAGCAGGAGCAGCGCCCCCCGCACATCGGCGCGGGGCGGGCCCGACGGAATCGCCGCCCGACGGGCCTTGGCCCGCTGGTCCTCCCGCGCCTCGGGCTCGTAAATCGGCACGTCATCGATCAGCCGTTGACCGGGGATCTCCGCCACGATGACCCCATGGTGCAGGATCCGGTACAGGCCGTCGTCCGTCACCCGGCCTATCGGGGTGGCGCTCAACTCCCACTTCTCGCACACCGCCTGGATCGCGGCAACCTGATGCGGTTCGGCGACCACCAGCATGCGCTCCTGCGATTCGCTCAGCATGATCTCGTAGGGCGTCATGCCGGTTTCCCGGATCGGAACCTTGTCGGTCTCCAGCTCGACCCCGACGCCGCCCCGGGCCGCCATCTCCGCCGAGGAGCTGGTGAGTCCCGCCGCTCCCATGTCCTGAATGGCCACCACCAGGTGCTTCTCGATCAGCTCCAGAGTGGCTTCGAGCAGCAGCTTCTCGGTAAACGGGTCGCCCACCTGGACCTGGGGGCGGCGGGCCTCGCTCTTCGCCGACAGGTCCTCCGAGGCGAAGCTGGCGCCGTGGATCCCGTCGCGACCGGTGCGGGAGCCCATCGCCAGCAGCAGGTTGCCGACGCCTTGGGCGCGGGCCAGGGTCAGGTCGCTCTCCCGGAGCAGGCCCACGCACATGGCGTTGACCAGAGGGTTGCCGGAATACCCGGGGGCGAAGTCCACCTCGCCGCCCAGCGTGGGCACCCCCACGCAGTTGCCGTAGTCGCCCACCCCCTTCACCACGCCGGCGAAGAGATAGCGGTTGCGGGCCTCATCGAGTGGGCCGAACCGGAGGCTGTTGAGCACCGCCACCGGGCGGGCTCCCATGGTGAACACGTCACGGAGGATGCCGCCCACGCCGGTCGCCGCGCCCTGATACGGCTCCACCGCCGAGGGGTGATTGTGCGATTCGATCTTGAACGCCACCGCCCAGCCATCGGCCAACCGGAGCACCCCGGCATTCTCTCCCGGCCCCTGGATCACCTGGGGACCATCGGTGGGAAAGGTTCGGAGCACCGGCTTGGTGTGCTTGTAGGAGCAGTGCTCCGACCACAGCGCGCTGAAGATGCCCAGCTCGGTGAGGGTCGGGGTGCGCCCGAGCAGCGCCACGATCCGCTGGTATTCCAGCTCGTTGAGGTTGTGCTCTTTGACCACCTCGGGCGTGACCGGTCGCTCGCCCGGAAAGGACTGGGCTCGCGTCACCGGCTCGGAGGGAGCTGCAGAAGTCTTCGTCAAGATCGGCGTGTTCCGTCGCCAGCGTTAAGGGTCAGCCTCAATCGTCAATCGTCGGTCCCACCGTCCCTCATTTCCCCTTCAGGCTCCCCACCAGATCCCCCAGAGCCCGTCCCAGCAGGCCCCGATCGTTCGTACTCCGGAGACCCTCGAGCTCGCCCTGGTCGAGCCACACCCCGTGACAGTCAGGGCAGCGATCGATCTGGATCCGATGCACCTCCTCGGTGACCAGGTGCCCGCCGCACTTGGGGCAGCGCAGGTAGTGACTCTTCCGCTCCTGGTCCGAGGCCAGCCTGGCCAGCTCCAGCCGCTTCCGCTCCAGCCGCTCTGCCTCGAGCTTGGCGAAGTACTCTTCCTCGTTCCGACTCGGTTTCTGTTCAGGCATTGGTATCCCGTTTGTGCGTGGTGCGTGGTGCGTCCCGTTCCCCGTTCCCCGTTCGCCTTCCTCGCCTTCTCGCCTTCTAGCCTGACGCCTCGTCGCCTCGTCGCCTCGTCGCCTCGTCGCCTCGTCGCCTCCTACGGCCTCGTCATCACCGGCTTCCGGTCCACCGGCGAGGACGCGATCCCGTCGTAGTGGCGCTGACTGTCCCGCACCACTGCGTCGATCACCTGGCCCTTCTCCAGGAACACCACGTCGTAGGTCCCGCAGCGCTCGAGGCAGTCATTGCGATAGTACAGGTAGCTCATCACCCCGGCCTGCTTGACCGTGAACGGGTCTCCCCAGGCGATCCGCACCTCGGCCTCGGTCATGCCGGGCCGGATGGTCTTGAGATCCTGGGCCACGAGCGCCCGAGGGTCGGCCCCGGCCAGAGCGCCCAGCAGTGCGAGTCCCGCGATGCCCCGTGCGAGATCACCCGGCCTCACTTCGGTACCCCCGCCCAGCGCGCGATGGAAGTGAAGAAGCCGGTCCCGTCGGTGTTGCCGAGGGCGGGATCCGCGGCCCGGTCCGGATGGGGCATGAGGCCGACCACGTTGCCTTCCGGGTTGGCGATGCCGGCGATGTCGTTGAGCGAGCCGTTGATGCTGCCGTCGAGCGGCTGGCCGTCCAGTCCCACGTAGCGCACCACCACCCGGCCGGTGGCTTCCAGTTCCGCCAGGGTGACCGGGTCGGCCACGAAGCGCCCATCGCCATGGGCCACCGGCATCAGCAGCAGGTCGCCGGGGTGGTACCGATTGGTGAACGCGGTGTCGGTCTGCTCGACCCGGAGCGCGACCGGGCGGGAGACGAACGTCAGCCGGTCATTCCGCATCAGCGCGCCCGGCAACAGCCCCGCCTCGCACAGGATCTGGAACCCGTTGCAGATCCCCAGCACCGGTCCCCCCGCCTCGGCAAAGCGCTGCACCGCCGGCATGATGGGGCTGAAGCGGGCGATGGCGCCGGAGCGGAGGTAGTCCCCGTAGCTGAAGCCGCCCGGCAGCAGGACCGCGTCGGCGCTCTTGAGGTTGGTGTCCCGGTGCCACACGAAGTAGGCCTCGGTCCCCGTCCGCCGCGCCGCGTGCAGGGTGTCGAAGTCGCAGTTGCTGCCGGGGAACCGCACCACCGCCACCCGCTTCACGCCGCCTCCACCTCGACCCGGTAGTCCTCGGTCACCGGATTCGCCAGCAGCTTGTCGCACATCGCGCGGGTCCGGGTCCGGGCCTCGTCGAGGGAGCCGGCTTCCACCGCCAGCTCGATCGCCTTGCCGATCCGGACCCCGGAGGCCTCGGTGAACCCCAGCGCCGTCAGGGCATGCTCGACCGCCAGGCCCTGCGGATCGAGGAGCCCCGCCCGGGGGACGATGCGCACGTGCACTCGATAGGTCATGCGGGCTCCCATTCAGCCGTCAGCCGTCGGAATGCGTGAATCGCCAATCTCCAATCCCAGAATGCCAGAATTCCAGAATTCCAGAATCCTCACTCCCTCTTCTCCTCACTCCCCCTCCGAAACCCCGGCCGCGGTGCCGTGCGCCGGAAGTCCGGATCCACCTCCCCGTCGACCACCGCCATGCCGCCCTCGTGCCGGTCCAGCAGGCGCAGCAGCGCCTGGCGCAGCATCCCGAAGGCGAGGTAGGCGATGCCTAACGGAAACAGGATCAGGCTGGGCGAGATCACGATGCCGATGATGATCAGCAGACTCAGCGCCAGTCCCAGCAGTCCCTTGGCGGACCGAAAGCCGACCGCCGGCATTCGCGGATATTTGACAGTGCTCACCATCAGCAGCGACAGCAGCACCATGAGGATGGTGAGTCCCTCGCGCTGGAAGTCCATGTAGGCCGTCGCCTGCCTGTACCAGTGGGTCTGGCTGAAGGGGTAGAACACCGCCAGCGTCATCCCCGCCGACGGGGAGGGCATGCCGGTGAACCAGCCCGGCTTGCCGGTGCCATGCTGGACGTTGTAGCGGGCCAGCCGCACCGCCACCGCCACCATGTACATGTAGCAGATGAGCCAGCCGAACTTGCCGGCGCTCTGGAATTCCAGGAAGAACATGATCAGTGCCGGCGCCACGCCGAAGCTGACGCAGTCCACCAGGCTGTCGAGTTTGGCGCCAAACCGGGTGCCGCTGCCGGACAGCCGGGCCACCCGGCCGTCCAGCATGTCGAGCAGCCCGGCGATCACGATGTACCAGGCCGCGGCGGTGAAGTTGCCGCGATAGGCGCTCACCACCGCCCAGATGCCGAAAAACATGTTGCCCAGCGTGAACGCGCTCGGCACGACCACCACCACCTGGCGCATGTCCGGCCGCCGCAGGCCGGGGCGCGAAGGCATCAGTCCCATTGGGCCACCACCGTGCTGCCTGCCATGGTCTTGTTTCCCGTGTGCACCACCACTCGAGCGTCCGTCGGCAGAAACAGGTCCACTCGGGATCCGAACCGGATCAGGCCCATCCGTTCACCCTGGCGCGCCGTGACCCCAATCCCGTCGTCGGTCACGATCCGCCGGGCCACCAGCCCCGCGATCTGCCGGATCAGCACTCGACCCCGGGCCGTCTGCAACCCCAGGCTGGACTGCTCGTTCTCCAGGCTGGCCTTCTCGGTCCCCGCGTGCCCGAACGTCCCCGGATGATAGTGCCGAAAGGCCACGGTGCCACTCATCGGGTACCGATTGACGTGGACGTTGAACACGTTCATGAAGATCGACACCCGGGTCGCGCGGCCGCCCACAAACTCGGGCTCGTCCACGGTGATCACGCTGACCACCTCTCCGTCGGCCGGGGCGATCACGACCTGATCACCCCGCGGCCCCTCCCGGACCGGATCCCGGAAGAACGCCACCACCCACACCGCAATCGGCAGCCACAGGAGCAGCAACCAGACCGGAGCCAGCCATGCCAGCAGCACCACCATTCCCCACGCCACTCCGATGAAGGGCCAGCCCTCGGGGGCTACCCGGATCATGCATCCTCCGGCAGGGCGAACCCGGTGAGCAACCGGAATGCCTCCAGGTATCGCGCACTGGTGGCCCCCACCACCTCGGCCGGCAGTGTCGGGGGCGGCGCTTCTCCGTTCCAGCGGCCCTCAGCCTTGAGCCCCGCGAGGTAGTCGCGCAGCGGCTGCTTGTCGAAGCTGGGCTGGCTCTGTCCGGGATGGTACCGATCCGCGGGCCAGAAGCGGGAGGAGTCCGGCGTCATGACCTCGTCGATGAGGCGCAGGGTCCCCTGCGAGTCGGTGCCGAACTCGAACTTCGTGTCCGCGATGATGATCCCCCGGGTGGCGGCGTGGTCCCGGCCGGTCTGGTACACCGCGAAGCTCAGGTCCCGGAGCCGCTGGGCCAGCCCGTCGCCCAGCCCAGCCCGCATCTGGTCGAAGGTGATGTTCAGATCGTGCCCGCTCTCCGCCTTGGTGGCAGGCGAGAAGATCGGCCGCTCCAACCGGGCGCTCTCGGTGAGTCCCGCAGGCAGCGGCTCGCCCGCCAGCGTGCCCTGCTCGCGGTATTCCTTCCACGCCGAACCGGTGAGATAACCGCGCACCACGCACTCGAAGGCGATCGGAGCAGTACGCCGGACCAGCATGGTCCGTCCCGACACCTGGGCGTGGCTGGCCCGGAGGTTGGGGAAGCGGCGCAGGATCTCGCCGGTCCGGGCCGTGACGAAATGGCTGGGCAGCACCGCGCCCAGCTTCTCGAACCAGAAGGCGCTGATCTGGGTGAGCACGGCCCCCTTCCGGGGAATCGCCTCCCGCATCACCACGTCGAAGGCGCTGACCCGGTCGCTGGCCACCAGCAGGAGATGCTCCGGGTCGGCTTCGTAGACCTCTCGGACTTTCCCCTTGCGCACCAGGCGCAGCGGCAGCCGGCTTTCGGTCAGCACAGTCATGTCAGGCTATCGTGATGCGTGACGCGTGGTGCGTGCCGAGTACCGAGACGCCTGCGCACCGCGTCAGGGACGATCCTCTCACCGTGACTGCCTCATCCGAAGTCTCCCCTTTCCGCACCTTGTTTCCCGGTTCCCCGTTCACCACCAGTCTCCCAGCGTTCCCTGTCCTCACACCCTCACCTCCGCCCCATCCACCGCCGCCGCCAGCGGGCTCGCCCGGGAGACCAGGGGCTGCAGGTACTCCTCCAGAAACTCGCCGACCTGTTCCCGGGACCGTCCGGTGTAGGCCGCCGGCTCCAGCTCCTTCCGGAGGGTGTCGGTGGGCATCCGGGCGAAGGTCTTGTCGGCGGCGAGCCGGTCCAGCAGGTCGTTGGGACCGCCCTGGCTGACCTGGGTCGCGGCCGCCAGCGAGTTCTGCCGGACCACCTCGTGCAGCACCTGCCGGTCGCCGCCGGCCGCCACCCCCAGCATGATCCACCGCTCGGTGGCCATGAATGGCATCTGGTCCCGTACATGGCGCTCGATCACCGGGACCCGCACTTCGATCCCCTCGGCGATGTTCTGCGCCAGCACCAGGATCGCATCGGTGGCGAGAAACGCCTCCGGCAGGGTCAGCCGGCGGTTGGCCGAGTCGTCGAGGCTCCGTTCCAGCCACTGGGTGGCCGCGGTGTGGGCGGTGTTGGCCTGCAGGCTGATGACGAACCGCGCCAGCCCGGTGATCCGCTCGGCCCGCATCGGGTTGCGCTTGTAGGCCATGGCGCTGGAGCCGATCTGGTCCGGCTCGAACGGCTCCAGCAGCTCGCCCTCGTGCTGCAGCAACCGAAGGTCGGTGGCCATCTTGGCCGCCGACTGGGCCACGCCGGAGAGCAGGTCCAGCACCACGCTGTCGCCCTTGCGGGTGTAGGTCTGTCCGGTCACCGGGTACACCCGGGGCAGCCCCAGCCGTTCGGCGATCCGACGCTCCAGCTGCCGCACCTTTTGGTGGTCGCCCCGGAACAGCTCCAGGAAACTGGCCTGGGTGCCGGTGGTCCCCTTGCAGCCCCTGAGTCGGAGCTGCTCCAGGCGGTGCACCAGCTCCTCCACGTCCAGCGCGAAGTCCTGCATCCACAGCGTGGCCCGCTTGCCCACCGTGGTGAGCTGCGCCGGCTGGAAGTGGGTGTAGGCGAGGCAGGGCAGGGCGGCGTGCTGCCGCGCGAAACCGGTCAGCGCCTCCAGTACCTTGAGCAGCCGGCCCAGCAGCAGCTGGAGGCCGGCCCGGATCACCAGCACATCGGTGTTGTCGGTGACAAAGGCGCTGGTGGCCCCGAGGTGGATGATGCCGCGGGCCGCCGGCGCCTGGTCTCCGAAGTGATGCACGTGGGCCATCACGTCGTGCCGGAACTTGCGCTCGTACTCGGCGGCGGCCTCCAGATCGGCATCGTCCAGATGGGCCCGCATCTGGTCGAGGGCCGCGGCCGGGATCTCGAGAGCCAGCTCCCGCTCGGTTTCGGCCAGCGCCAGCCACACCCGGCGCCACATCCCGATCCGGTGCCGCTCGCCCCACAGCCGCTGCATGGCCGGGGAGGCGTAACGGGTGCCCAACGGCGAGCGATAGCGGTCGTCGGTCATCGGAACTCGAGGTCGGTGTAGACCAGCGACCCGCCCCGCTCCAGGAACACCCGCACCGCCTCACGCGGCCGCAGACCTTCAATCACGCCGCGCACCTCGTCGGCGGAGTCAACCCGGCGGCGGTTCATGCCCACGATCACGTCCCCGGCCTGCAGCCCGGTGGCCTGGGAGAGCTCCCGCGAGATCCGGAAGATCAATGCTCCCCCGGTGGCCCGCACGTCCCGCTCGGCCCGGATCTCACTGGTGACGGTGATCAGTTCCAGGTCCTTCAGCACCGTGATCTTGGCGGCGCTGGTCGTGGGGAGGTCTCCGCTGGTCAGGGCCACCACCCGGTCCCGGCCCTCGCGCCGGACGGTGAGCCGGATCGGAGCGCCGACACTCAGGTCCAGCTTCACCGATTCCCAGTCGAGATAGTTCCGGAGACTCCGGTCATTGGCTCGGGTCAACACGTCGCCCCGACGGAGGCCCGCCCGGTCGGCCGGGCCGCCCGCGGCCACCTCGGTCACCAGCACCCCCCCGGCTGCCTTCCAGTCCTCCAGGCGCCCGGCCCCCGCCACGTCGAAGCCCACCCAGGCGCGACGCACGCTGCCGCTCTTGATGATCTCGTCCGCCACCCAGAGGGCCCGCTCGATCGGGATCGCGAAGCCCAGCCCGATCGACCCCCCATTCTGGGTGAAGATCGAGCTGTTCACCCCGATGACCTGACCCAGGGCGTTGGCCAGCGGGCCACCGGAGTTGCCCGGATTGATGGAGGCATCGGTCTGGATCATGTCGAGGTACAGCCCCGACTGATCCCGCCCCGGCAGAATGTTGCGGTGGGTGGCGCTCACCACCCCGGCGGTGACGGTCGGCTCGGCGTTGCCCAGCAGGTACACGAAGGGATTCCCCAGCGCCACCACCCACTCACCAATCATCAGGTCGGTACTCTGGCCGGTCGTTACCGGGCGCAGGTTGCCGGCCTCGATCCGGATCACGGCGATGTCGGTCAACGGATCCTCGCCCAGCAGGGTCGCGGGGTGGTCTGATCCGTCGGCCAGGCTCACGATGATCTTCTCGGCCCCGTTCACCACATGCTGATTGGTGAGGATGATGCCATCCGCCCGCAGCACGAAGCCGGTGCCGAAGCCCTGCTGCACCTGCGGCGACTCCGGCACGAAGAAGAAGTCGAACGGCGTCTGCGGCGCATTGGCCCGGGCGGCGGTCACGGTGATCGATACCACCGCCGGCGACACCCGCTCCGAGGCCTCGACGATCGCGGTGCGGCGCGAGGCCGTGGTGGGGTCCGGGGCCGCCGGCCGCTGCGCTTCCAGGGTATCAACCAGCTCCGGCGCCCGTTCCGAGCCGCGGCACCCCGCGACCAGCAGACCCAGCAGGGCCAGGCGCCTCACCGGGCCACCCCCGTCCTCGGCCAGTCACTCGCCTCCTCGTCTCCTCGCCTTCTCGCCTCCTCGCCTCCTCGCCTTCTCGCCTCCCCGCCTGGTCGCTCGTCGCCCATCGCCCCGTCGCCGACAAACCACTCCTGCCCGTACTCCGCCGCCACGAAGTACAGCCCCTCCGGCGGTGCCGGCGGGCTGGTCGCCTGGTTGCTGGTGCTGTCGAGGAGAGTCTGCATGTCCGTGATGGGACGCCGGCCCAGGCCGATGTCCACCATCGTGCCCACCAGGAAGCGAACCATGTGATACAGGAACCGGTCGGCCACGATTTCGAATCGTACCCCGCGGCCCTCGGGTCGCAGGCTCCAGACCGCTTCCCGGATCCGGCAGCGATACGGCTCCTGGCCGGCGCCTCCCGCGGACGCGGGTCGGCGAATCGCGAAGGCGTGGAACTCGTGGCTGCCGGGCAGGACGACGGCGGCCTGATCGAGCCAAGTCTGTTCCAGGGGTCGACCGAGGGCCCACTCGTATCGCCGGCGGAATGGCGAGGCGGCCGCGGCGTCGGTACCCACCTCATAGCGGTAGCGGCGCGCCTGGGCGCTCTTCCGGGCCTGGAATCCGGCCTGCATCTCGGTGACCCGCTCCACCCAGCAGTCCCGGGACAGCAGCGCGTTCAAGGCCCGGGTCAGGGCCGGGGCCTCCCACTGGGCCGGGACCACGAAACTGACTCCCATGCCCAGCGCATGAACCCCGGCGTCGGTCCTTCCGGCGGCATGCGCGACGATGCGCCGGCCGCACAGGCGGGCCAGGACCCGCTCGATTTCGGCCTGGACGGTGCGGCCTTCCCGCTGCCGCTGCCAGCCGGCGAATTCGCGGCCATCGTAATGCAGGAGGGCCAGATAGGTCCGGCTCATGAGACCCGCAATATAGCCGAAGCGGAAGGCACCCGGATGGCCTGACCACCGTCCCGCTTTTTCGGCGACGGTGTCAGCGCCGCCGCCATCAGGACCGGCCTCGTCACCTTCCGGCAGGCCGGGGTACCGGTACCTTTCGGCCCATGGATGCCCCCCTCAGTCACGCCGTGCGCCGACTGGCGGATGGATGCTCGCTCACTCAGGAGGAAACCGCCGCCGCCTTTGGGGTGATCATGCGGGGCGAGGCGCCCGGAAGTCTCATTGCCGCGTTGCTCATGGGCCTGCGGACCAAGGGGGAGGCACCCGAGGAGCTGGCCGGAGCGGCGACCGCCCTCCGGGAAGCCATGGTCCGGGTGCGACCCGGGCCGGGCTCGGCGGTGGTCGATACCTGCGGGACCGGGGGCGGAGCCATCAGCACCTTCAACCTGTCGACCGCGGCCGGCTTCGTGACGGCCGCCGCCGGGACCCGGGTGGCCAAGCACGGCAACCGCAGCTTTACCTCTCGATGCGGCAGCGCCGATGTGCTGGAGGCCCTGGGCGTGGACATCGGGCTGGGGGCCGACCGGGCCGCCGAGCGGCTCGACGCTATCGGGATGGTATTCCTCTTCGCCCCCAACTATCACCCAGCCATGCGCCATGTCGGCCAGACCCGCAAGGAACTCGGTATCACCACCATCATGAACCTGCTGGGGCCGCTCGCGAATCCCGCGGGGGTGACCCGTCAGGTCATCGGGGTGGCGGATCGTGACCGCGCCCCCCTGCTCGCCAACGCCCTGGTCCGACTCGGCGCCGAGCACGCGCTGGTGGTCCACGGGGAAGTCGGCATGGATGAGATCAGTCCCGCGGGGCATACCGCGGTCTGGGAGGTGCAGGACGGCCGGGTCGTGACCTGGCGGCTCGACCCTGCGGAATACCGACTCGAGTGGAAGGAGCTGGGTGACCTGGCAGGGGGAGATCCGGCCGATAATGCCCGGCGGATCGAGCAGCTACTTATGCCGGGGAAAGGAGGCAAGTCTGGCGATGAGCCCGGGCGACGTGCGGTCCTGCTCAACGCCGCGGCGGCGCTGTACGTCTCGGGCCGTGGGCTCACGTTCAAGGACGCCGTGGACATGGCCTCCCATGCCCTCG
>CALMOP010000073.1 GCA_937871775.1 uncultured Gemmatimonadota bacterium
CCCCTCAATCCCCCCCTCCCTCCACGACCCTCTGGATCCGCCGCACCCCCTCGACTACCGACGCTTCTTCCGGGCCGAATGAAAACCGCACGTAGTGGCGAAAGCGGGAGGGACGTCCGCTGCGTCGTTTGCCGGGATTGATATCGAAGAACTCGCCGGGGACCACGATGACCCGCTGCTTGAGGGCGGCGCGGAAGAACGCCATACCGTCGTTGAGACCCGCCGGAAGCCCGGAGACGTCGGCCCAGCAGTAGAAGGTGCCCTCCGGCGCCAGGTCGAGTCGCATTCCCGCCGCCAGCAGCCCCGCCTGAAGGATGTCGCGTTTCCGCGTGAACGCCGCCTGGATGGCCTCGGTCTCCTGCTCGGCCTGGCCGGCTGCGAGCAGGGGCAACGCCGCCCGCTGCAGCGGCTTGCTGCCGCCCCCGTCCAGAAAGGAGCCGGTCGAGGACACCGCGTCGATGACGGCCCGGGGGCCCACGATCCAGGTGCAGCGCCAGCCCGGGTAACGCCAGTTCTTGGTGAGGCCGTCGAACAGGATCACTGGATCCCGGTCCACGTCCTCCACGTAGGCGGCGGCCGAAACCATCGACCCGTTCTCCGACCACACGTAGTGGGAGTAGAACTCATCCAGCAGCAGGGAGCACTGCAGCTCCCGCGCGGTGGCCACCCAGGCCGCCAGCTCCGGCCCCTGGATCACCCGGCCGGTGGGGTTGTTGGGATTGGAGAGCAACACCGCCGACAGCCCCCGGCCGGTGATCTCCCGGCGGAGGTCGTCCACCGAGAACGCGTAACGGCGGCTCCCCTCGAGGAGAATCGGGATCGCGGTAAACAGCTTGAAGATGTCGAGCAGCTCCTCGTACGCGGTGTAATCAGGCAGGAAGTGACCCAGATTGATCTCACCCAGCGCCGACACCGCCCGGGTCAGCGAGGCCCGGCCCCCACCGCAGATGCACACGTTGCGTTCGCTGTACTGCGATGGCTTCCCCTGACGGTAGCGGGCGTTGTACCACCCGGCGACCGCCTGGCGCAGCTCGGGGATGCCCGCGATCGGCGCGTATTCCTGATCGTCGAGCGAAACCGTCATCTGGGCGATGCGGGGAGGCGCACCCGGCAGCGGTCCCGTCTCGGGCATCCCCTGGCCGAGATTGCACCATTCGGGGTGCCCATAGCGATAGCCGAGGCGCTGGGCCTCGGCCATGACGAAGATGACGCCGGTAAACGGGACCGGCCGGAAGCCGGGAATGGGAGGCGCGTGCATGGCCCATATCTAAACGGTAGGGCGGTACGGCGGTACGGAGGGTCCGGCGGTACTGCCTACCGCCGTACCGCCCTACCGCGCTGGAGTGTACTCGGTTGCACTCCATGAGCGAAACATGAAGTTTCGCCTCAGCCCGGCGGACTACCTTCCCGCGGACCCCGAGACCTCCCTACTATTCCCCGATCCTCCCGCCAGCTCAAGGAGCGGCTGTGCATCGCCTGTTGCCGCGTCGTCACCAACCTGGACTGCCGCTGGAGCGCTTGCTGCTCCGGGAGCCGCCGGGCGTCGAAGCCCTGGAGATGGACGTGCTGTTCGTGGGGGCCGGGCCGGCCGGCTTGGCCGGCGCGATCGAACTCGCTCGACTTGTGAGGCTGGATCAGGCGGCTGGGGGTACCGGGCCGGAGCTCGCCATCGGGGTCCTGGAAAAGGCCGGCAGTCTCGGGGAGCACAGTCTCTCCGGGGCGGTCGTGAACCCGCGGGCTCTCCGGGAGCTGTTCCCTGACCTGAAGGACACGGACTTCCCCTTCCGGCAGCCGGTGGGCCGCGAGGCGGTGTACTATCTCACCCGGTCTGGTGCGGTTCCCATCCCGACGCCGCCGACCATGCACAACCAGGGCTACCATACCGCCTCCCTTTCCGAGCTGGTCCGCTGGCTGGGCGAGCAGGCGGAGGCGCTTGGCGTCAATCTCTTCCCCGGCTTCCCCGCGGAGGCGCTCCTGGTAGAAGGCTCGACGGTTCGCGGGGTGCGCACCACCGCGTCCGGGCTCGACCGTGAAGGCAACCCCACCGCGACCTATCAGGCCCCCACCGATGTCACGGCCAGAGTCACCGTGCTGACGGAGGGGACCCGGGGCACCCTGGGACAGGCCTACCGCGAGTGGCAGGACATCGGCTCGCCGAATCCCCAGATCTTCGCGCTGGGGGTAAAGGAAGTGTGGCAGGTCAAGCGGCCGCTCGACCGGGTGATCCACACCCTCGGGTGGCCCCTCCCCGCGAATGCGTTTGGCGGCAGCTTCCTCTATCCGCTGGGCCCCGAGCAGGTGGCGCTCGGCCTGGTGGTCGGACTGGACTATCCACAGGCCAACCTCGACGTCCACGTGCTGCTGCAGCTGCTCAAGCAGCACCCACTGATCCGGCCGGTGCTCGAGGGGGGGGAGCTGCTCGAATGGGGAGCCAAGACCATCCCCGAGGGTGGCTACTTCGCGCTGCCGGAACGGCGTTCCGGCGCGGGCCTGCTGATGGCCGGGGATACCGCGGGCTTCGTGGACGTCTCCTCCCTCAAGGGAGTGCACTACGCCATGCAGTCAGGGATCTTCGCCGCCCGGGCCGCGTTCCAGGCGCTCAGGCGGGAGGATGTCTCGGCTGCCAGCCTGGCCGCCTATGATCGGATGGTCGACCAGAGCTACATCGTCCAGGACTTGTATCGGACCCGGAACATGCGGTTGGCGTTCAAGGGTGGGCTGGTGCTCGGGGCCCTCAAGGCCGGTCTGATGACCCTGACCGGTGGCCGCTTCCCGGGGCGTCGGATCCGTGTCCCCGAGGACGCGGCCGAGGAGCGGGTCATCCCGGCATCGGGCGACGGGGCGGCCGAAGGGTTTATTGCCGATGGTACCCTGACGGTGAGCAAAGTGGACGCGGTGTTCAAGTCCGGGAACGCCACCCGCGACACCATTCCGCAGCACCTGCTGGTCGGAAAGGAGGTCTCCGCCGAGGTGGCGGACTTCTACAGCCACCTGTGTCCGGCGGGGGTGTACGAACGGGTCGGTGATCGGCTCCGGGTCAATTCGCCGAACTGTGTGGACTGCAAGGCGACCGATGTGCTGGGCCCGCGGTGGACGCCGCGGGAGGGTGGCAGCGGACCCAAGTACCGAATGATGTAGCCGAGGCGGGTGCCCATCAGGCGCCACCCGGCGGCTCTCCACTCTCGAGACCATGCCGCTCACTCACCGTGACTCCCGCCACCTCACTCCCGGCCATACGCGGCCGCCGCCTTCGGATGAGTCGGTCCTGGACTGGCGGCGGCTGTTCCAGGCGCCGGACCCGATGCAGATCGACGCCAGCGCCGAAGGGGAGATGCTGGTCGCGCGGATGCGGACCGCCCTGATCCTGTGCCTGCTGCCGGTCCCCATCATCAACCTGCTGTACGATCCCAATACCGCCGCCGGCGCGGTGGGGCTGCTGACCTGCCTGGTGGGTCTGGTGCCGGCGCTGGTGGTCCAGCGGGTGCTCCGGCGCAGCGCGTACCACCCCTGGCTGGGGCTCGCGACCAGCCTGCTTGATGTCTCGGTCGTCAGCCTGGGACACGCGGCCTTCCTGGTACTCGGGCAGCCGATGACCACCGTCAACAACCGGCTGATGTTCGACGTGTACTTCCTGGCGATCGGCGCCACGGCGCTCCGTTACGATGCCCGGATCACCCTGGCCGCGGGTTCCCTCGCCATGTGGGAGTACCTGGGGCTGGTGCTGTACGCCACCAGCCGGTTCGACCTCACCAATCCCGCGCTCGATCCCCATCATTACGGTGCCTTCGACTGGGCCACCCAGGCCTCCCGGATCGTGCTGCTGGGCGCCGCCACACTTCTGGCCGCGGTGCTGGTCAACCGGGGCCAGCGGCTCCGCGGCCAGTCCCGGGTCGACCGGCTGACCGGACTTCCCAACCGCACCTTTTTCGAGGAACGGGTGGAGGCGGAGCTTTCCCGGGCCCGCCGCCAGCATGAGCCGGTGGTGGTGGCCATGCTGGACATCGACCATTTCAAGCGGCACAACGACCGCTGGGGTCACCCGGCTGGGGACGTGGCGCTGCGCGAGGTCGCGCGCACCATCCTGGCCGGCATCCGCCAGAGCGACACGGTGGTGCGCTACGGTGGAGAGGAATTCGTGGCCCTGTTCATCGGACTGAACTCCGCGGCGGCCCTGGAGCGTGCCGAGGCGATCCGGGAGGCGGTGGGCGCGCTGGCGCTGCCGATTCCCCGGCGGCGGGACACGACCGGCGTGACCATCAGCATCGGACTCGCCGCCTACGGCCCCGATGGAACCCAGGCCGAGGAACTCATCGAGCAGGCCGATGCGCGTTTGTTCCAGGCCAAGGAGGCGGGGCGCAACCGGGTGGTCGGCCCGCCGCCGGAGGCAGTGGGCCGGGAGCCCGCCGGTCCACCAGACTCGCCGCCTGACAGGATGCGGGGGTCACCGGGCCGGGTGATGTGACTTGGGGCACTGCTGCGAGGGGAAGACCGTTCCAGATTGCAGGTCCGGGCGGGCTGCGCCGATGGCGCAGCCCGCGTCACAACAAGGGACCTCGCGTGCAATGCCTGAGCGCCATCCGTCAGGTGGCGCGGTTGGTGTGTGTCGCCACGGCGGTGCTTGCCTGTAGCGACCAGACCGGTACCGGCGTGCCCAACGCCCCGGGAGGTCCCGGCGCGGCCTACGGGATCTGGACGCCCAGCCCATGGGACAACTGCAGCAAGGCCATGCACGATCGGTACGCGGTCGTGGGGCCTGACGGCAAGCTGTACCCCACCTGGCATCCGCCGGTGGACCCCGCGAGCGGCTGCCGCTTCGGGCACGAGCATGGGCGCGATCCCCGGGGCTCCACCCTGTACTCCACCACCGGGGCCATCCCCTTCGGGCTGGCCAACGAGGCGCTGGACACCTGGGATCCCAGCGGCATGCGGCACGAGGACCATGTCGGTCACAAGATCGAGTGGGAGAACGGAGTCCAGCTGCAGCGGTCGGAGAACGGTCAGCGGGTGGCCATCGGCGTCACCTGCGACTTCCTCACCAAGATTCACCAGGGCACCTACTCCAGAGACGCATTCACCAACAACCTGCACGAGCTGGCCTATCACGTGCGCTGCAGCGACGGCACCGAACTGCACGCCACGATCATGGTGGCGTTCGGGACTCCGGGAGAGTTCGTGCGCTCCTGCGACAAGGCCACCACCGTGGCGGTGGGGCCGGCGACCCCGGCCAATTCGCCTGCCGGCAACGGCGTGCGCTTCATTCCCGACCGGGCCTGCATCGAGCAGTACATCCTGGTTCCGCCGGGGCAATTCTCCCAGTTCGGCCAAGGCCTGTACGAGGACTGGGTCAGCGGCAACTACCTGCGCCGCCCGGACCGGTCACAGCTGGCCTACTTCGACCCTCATTTCGCGGTGTTCTCGCCCAGCCGCTATTTCGAGGGCACCCGCAGCGATCTGACCGGGCGCTCGATGGACGCCTGCTACGAGGTGGAGCCCAACGGGGACCGGGCGGCCGGCGGCAACTGCGATGCCTCGACCAGCAACGGCGCGAACCTTGACGTGAGCTGGGACGATCCGCGGTCCACCCTCAACGGACTGGTCCGGGAGGTCTACTTCAACCAGACCGTGATCAACAATGCCGCGGGAGCGCAGGTCTGGTACAGCGACCCATTCGGTGGGAACGCCTCTACGACTCCCTTCCCCGGGTCCATCCGACAGCGGGTAGCCGCGCTGGACAATACCCGGGCGTTCCCGCTCGAGTCCCAGGCCTTCGGATCGACCCGGAACTATGGCGGCAATGGAGTTCACGCGCCCAACTAGGGCCGGGCTACTCTCCCAGGATCTTGATGATCACCCGCTTGCGGCGCTGCCCATCCCACTCGCCGTAAAACACCCGCTGCCAGGGGCCCAGGTCGAGGGCGCCGTCGGTGATCGGCACGATGACCTCGTGGCCCACCGTCAGGCTCCTCAGATGCGCCGCCGCGTTGTCCTCCCCCGTCTCGTTGTGGCGGTAGCGGTCGGGATCCCACGGAGCGATGGTGCCCTCGAGCCAGGAGAGGATGTCGTGCCACAGTCCCGATTCGTGGTCGTTCACGAACACCGAGGCGCTGATGTGCATGGCCGAGACCAGGGCGTAACCCTCGCGGATTCCGCTGCTCCTCACCTGGGACGCCACTTCCTCGGTGATGTCGATGATTTCCTGCCGCTGCTTGGTATGAAACCAGAGGTAGTGGGTGTGGGTGGGCATGGGGATTGGGGGATTGGGGGGTTGAGGGAATGAGGGAATCTGGGAATCTGGGAATCTGGGGGATCAGGAAAGTGTGGGAGTCACGAATGAAAAGCGCAAACCAGAGATGGGCCAGGGGGTCAGGTCTGGCTATCTTGTCCCCATGAGAACCGGTTCCGCGGCCCTCTTTCCTGCGATGATCTTCGCCATCCTCGCCTGTGGGGATGGAGCGGGCCCGACAGCCCGTTCTCGCTCCTTCCTGATGGGGTTCACTGACTTTCCCTCGGGCCGGACCCAGGCGGCGGTGGACGACGCCTACCGCATTCTCCGGGACGATGCCGACCTTGTGGTGTACCATTTCGACGACGGGGTCCCGTGGCAGGAGGCCGCCGCCGGCGCGCCGTATGATCCCGTGCTGCAGGCCCGGATCGACTACCAGGTGGCGCACCGTCCCACCGGGCACTCGCTGCTGCTGGACCTCACCCCGATCGACTTCTTTCGCAGCGGGCTGGCCCTGCACCTCGGCGCCAGCGCTCGCGAGCCGCTGACCCCCCCCTGGGACACCCTGGAGTTCGGAGACAGCCTGGTGATCCGGGCCTACACCGCGCATTGCGAGCGGATGATCCAGACCTACCACCCGGACTACTTCGCCTACGGCATAGAGGTCAACATGCTGGCGCACTTCGCGCCGGCCAAGTGGCCTGGCTTCCTGGCGTTGGCGGAGAGCGTCTATACCACGCTCAGGCGGAACCATCCCACCCTGCCGGTCTTTACCACCATCCAGCTGGAGTCCCTCTACGGCGACCTGACCAATAACGGGCCGGCGGTGCTGGCTGCGCTTCGGTGGAGCGACATCCTTGCCGTGAGCAGCTACTCCTACAGTCTTCCGGTCGCCCCCGGCGACCTTCCATCCAGCTACTTCACCGGCCTGGCCGCAATCGCGGGCGGAAAGCCGTTCGCGATCTCGGAGACCGGCTGGCCGGCCGAGCCGGTGACCTCCCCCTATCCGATCGTGATCCCCGCGTCTCCCGCCGACCAGGATGCCTACGTCCGGCGCTTGCTGGGCGACCTCGACACGATGCATGGGGTGTTCATCAACTGGTTTGTGTCGCGCGACTACGACTCGCTGTGGGTCAGCGATCTGCAGAACTCGCCCGATGCGGCCCTGGTGCGGGTGTGGCGCGACGATGGGCTCTATGCCGGCGACGGAACCCCGCGGCCGGCGCTGCAGACCTGGCGAGGGTACCTGGCGCGGCCCGGGCCGTAGTAGGGCGGGAGCTGTAGCTCCCGCCCTACTACGACCCCGGCCGCTGACCGCCTACCGCAGCAGCTCCTCCAGCCGTACCGCCGTCTCACTCTTCTCGTCCCGGTATTTCACGATGATCGGGGCGTACAGGGATACCCCCGCGGCTTTGCCCGGTCCGCTGGTGACCGGGCGGGTTCCCGGAACGACCACCGCCCCGGCGGGGATCTCGAGCGGCTGGGTTCCGTCGCGCCGATACCGGGTGTTCCGGACCAGGTCGAAGACCACCGTGCCGCCGGTCAGGATGGTGCCCGGGGCCAGGATCGCGCGCTCCCGCACCACGGTCCCTTCGTAGACCCCGCAGTTGCCTCCCACCAGGACGTCATCCTCGATGATCACCGGCAGGGCGCCGACCGGCTCCAACACCCCGCCGATCTGCGCTGCCGCCGAGAGGTGCACCCGCTTCCCGATCTGGGCGCAGGAGCCGACCAGGGCGTGGCTGTCCACCATGGTGCCCTCATCCACGTAAGCGCCGGCGTTGATGTAGGCCGGCGGCATCACCACCGTCCCCGGTGCCATGTAGGCTCCGTCCCGGATCGCACTGCCGCCAGGGACAATCCGGACTCCATCGCTGGGTCCGATGGTCTTGAGTGGCCAGGTATCCTTGTCATAGAAGGGGAAGGGACCACCAGTGGCGGCCGGCGCGATCGCGCCGAGTCGGAAGCCCAGCAGGATCCCTGCCTTGACCCAGCCCTGGGCCTGCCACGTTCCATCAGGCTGGCGCACCGCGGCTCGGATCCGTCCGGCGTTCAGCTCCACCTTGAGCCGGGCGAACGCATCACGCGCCGCCGGCTCATCACCGGCTGGAACGCTCTCGGCGAACCGCTCGATGGCGGCACGGAGGTCGGCATGACTCACCGGGCCGCCAGTGTCGCCGTTTCCACTCCCGCCTCCCGCAGTGCGGCCAGCAAGGGAGCCCGCCGGTGTTCCGACAGGGGCACCAGCGGGAGCCGCAGGACATTCTGGATCTTGCCCATGGCGGCCAGGGCGGCCTTCACCGGGGCGGGGTTGGTCTCCAGGAAATTCGCCTCCAGGAGCGGCAGCACCTGGAACAGAATCTCCCGGGCGTCCTCGACCTGGCCGCGGAGCGCGCGGAACACCATCTGGGTCATCAGCCGAGGGATTTCGTTGGAGGCGACCGAGACCAGCCCTTCGCCGCCGGCGGTGATGATGGCCAGGGTCAGCCAGTCCTCACCGGACAGCACCGCAAAGCCATCTGGTCGGCCGAGCAGCAGATGCTGCACTTGTGCCAGATCCCCGGAAGACTCCTTGATTGCGATGATGTTGGGGTGCGCCGCAAGCCGCAGGACCGTGTCTGGCTTCATATTCACGGCGGTCCTGCCGGGGACGTTGTAGAGGCATACCGGTACCGCGGCGGCATCGGCGACGGCGGTGAAATGGCGGAACAGGCCTTCCGGGGTCGGCTTGTTGTAGTACGGCGTGGCCGAGAGCAGCCAGGTCACCCCCAACCCGCTCATCCGGCGCGCCTCCGCCACCGCCTGGCGGGTGTCATTGTGGGTGGCCCCCGCCATGACCGGGACCCGGCCAGCCACTGTCTCGACCACCGTGGCGACCACCAGTTCCCGTTCCTCGGCGCTCAGCGTGTGGGCCTCCCCGGTACTGCCGCAGGGCACCAGGAAATCAATGCCTTCTCCAATCTGCCACTCCACCAGCCTGCGGAGGGCCTCGACGTCCACGGCACCTTCCCGGGTGAACGGCGTCACCAGCGCCGTTCCGCAGCCTCTGAGCGCGATCGTCATGGTTCCTCCCCGAAGAGCATCTGGTCGAACGTGAACACGCCGTGTTTGCCCCTGATCCACTCCGCCGCCGCCAGGGCGCCGGCGGCGAACACCTGGCGCCCCCGGGCCACGTGCTGCAGCCGGACCGTCTCGAAGGGGGCGTCGAACACCACCTCGTGCATGCCCGGCACGTGGCCACCGCGGATGCTGGTGATGGCGAACTCCCGGGCCGGGTCGCCGGTCCGGAGCGCCTCCTGCAGGGCGAGCGCGGTTCCGGACGGGGCGTCCCGCTTGGCCGCGTGGTGGGTCTCTACCACGAACTCCGCGAATGGCGGCTGCCCGGCAAATCTCCGGGCCAGGTCGCGAGCCCCCCGCAGAAAGAGCTGCACCCCGACCGAGAAGTTGGGGCTGTGGAGCAGCGCGCCTCCCCCCGCCGTGATGGCCACGGTGATTTCCTCCAGCCGGCTCTGCCAGCCGGTGGTGCCGGAAATGACCGGCATCCCCAGCCGCGCCAGGGCCAGCAGATTCCCCGGAGCGGCCTCGGGCCGGGTGAACTCCAGAACCACGTCCACGCCGCCCAGCCGGTCCCGCGTCAGGGCCGCGCCGCCCTGATTCTCGCCGCGCGTGACCACCGTGGACACGACGTGCCCCCGCTCCAGCGCCAGGTGGGCGATCGCGCGAGACATCTTTCCGTCGCCGACGAGGGCCAGGTTCATAGTCACCAGGGTCGTGCTGCGTGATGCGTGGTGCGTGATGCGTACGAATACCCAGGACCGGCTGGCTTCCGGAATACCGCCCTCGAGACCAGCCAGGAATACCGGTCTGCAGACTCAATAATCGGCACACAGCACGCACCACGCATCACGCACAACGCATCACGATCTGCCTACTTCACAAACCCCCGCTTCACCAGCAACTCCGCGTTCTGCAGCGCTGCGCCGGCCGCACCGCGGATGGTGTTGTGCGACAGCAGGACCAGTCGCAGGTCGAGCAGGTTGCAGGGCCGGACCCGGCCAACGGTCACCGTCATGCCCTGGCCCCGATCGAGGTCCAGGCGGGGCTGCGGCCGGTCGGGACGCCGGTCCACCTCGACCGGGCGGGCCGGGCTCGACGGCAGCGCCGCCACCTCGGGTGGCCCCCGGAACGCCTCCAGCGCCAGCATCGCTTCCTCGGGGCTCGCCTTGCGGCGCAGCCCCACGGAGACCACCTCGAAATGCCCATCGACCACCGGCACCCGGTTGGTGTGCGCACTGGTGGTGATTCCCGCCGGCGTAAGCTCGGTTCCCGCCAGAGTACCAAGGATCTTGCGGGTCTCGGCCTCGACCTTCTCCTCTTCCCCGGCGATGTACGGCAGCACGTTGCCCAGGACGTCCAGGGCGGCCACCCCGGGGTAGCCGGCGCCGCTCACGGCCTGCATGGTGGCCACGAACAGCCTTTCGACGCCGAAGGTGCGGTGCAGCGGCGCCATGGCGAGCACCAGGCCGGCGGTGGAGCAGTTGGGATTGGCGACGATGCCTCCGCTCCAGCCACGCGCGCCCTGTTGTCGGGAGAGCAGCGTCAGATGGTCCGGATTGACCTCGGGGATCAGCAGCGGAACGTCCGGCTCCATGCGGTGGGTTCGGGTGTTGGTCACGACGAACACACCGGCCCGGGCGAACGCCTGTTCGATCTGCCCCGCCAATTCGGCCTCGATCGCCGAGAAGGCGATGCGGCCTGGCAGAGGCGGCTCGGCCCGGGCCACGGTCATCGCCGCCACCGAGTCGGGCAGCGGCGAGGTTTCGCGCCAGCGGACCACCTCCCCGTAACGCCGGCCGGCGCTCGTCTCGGAGGCGGCCAGTGCCGCGATCTCGAACCAGGGGTGGTCCGCCAGCAGCCGGACGAACTTCTGGCCCACAGTACCGGTGGCACCGAGAATGGAAACAGGGATCTTCGCCGACATCGGGTCTCCGTGATACGGGCGTCAGGCGTCGGGCATCAGGCGCTGGTTCATGGGGCGTGGGGCGTCAGGTCCTGGCGTGCTGCCTGACGCCTGACGCCCGATGCCTACCGCCCGATCCCCATGAGGTCCTGCGCCAGCTGCACATACTTCTCAACTCCCGCGAGTAACTCCGCCTTGGCGATCCGCTCCTCGCCGGTGTGGGCCACCCGGATGGTTCCCGGGCCGAGCTGGAACCGGGCGCCCCAGTCTTGGAAGAAGGGGAGATCGCTGGCGTAACCCACGACCGTAGTCTCCCATCCAGGTGGGGGGGACGCTGGATTCCGGAACGCGGGCAGCTCCACCGGACAGCTGATGGTGACACCCTCCACCGCGCAGGCGGCGACTTCCCCCCGCAGCCGGTCGGCTGGCCCGACCAGCCGCATCAGCAGCTCCGCGCGGGCGCTCGCCGGGATGACGTTGGGTGCCACGCCGCCCTGCAGCACCCCGATGTTCAGGGTCCCGCTGCCGAGGACCGGGTCGGTCGGGAGGGGGATCCTGTGGATCCGGGCCAGTACCTCCAGCAACATCAGAATGGCCGAGCGGCCCTCCTGCGGGTAGCCGGAGTGGGCGGCGCGCCCGACCGCCTCCACCACGATCTTGAGGGACCCCTTCTGCCCCACACAAAGCCGGTTCTCCGTGGGTTCCCCGTTGATGAACCAGCGTCCCTTGGGGACCAGGTCCCCGGCGCGGTGGGCTCCGTCGGAGCCGTTTTCCTCCCCGACCACGAACAGCAGCCCGATCCGCCGCTCACCCCTCGCGGCCAGCCGCTCCGCTGCTGCCACCATCGCGGCGGCCAGCCCCTTGGCGTCGCAGGTGCCACGGCCGTGGAGATGGATGTCATCCTCCCGCAGCGGTATGAAGGGGGGGACGCAGTCCAGGTGGGTGGAAAACACCAGCTCCGGCGGTTCCCGGTAGGCATACAGGTTGTCGCGGCCGGGAGAGACCGGCTGCCGTATCGTGTGGTAGCCCAGGCGTTCCAGCAGCCCGGCCAGCAGTCCGACCGCCGGCCCCTCCCGGCCGGTGGGAGTCTCCAGTGACACCAGGTCCCGCGTCAGCTGCACCGGGTCTACCATTGGCTGCCTCGAATCATCGCCCGGTCCGGGAACACAAACGCCCCGCCGAGAACCAGGGGCGGGGCGTCAGCGTCGAAACCGTAGGACACCGTCAGGCCGGCCGTCGCTCCCCGCGGGTGGTCTTTCGGGTCAGGCACTTGTCCGTGCCCATGAGGGCGGGGGAGCGGTCGATCATGAGCGTAAGCTAGGGCCGGTCGTCGCGTGGGACAAGCTCCCACCGTGCCGGAGGGATCAGATCTCCGCCGCCCGGGCCGCGGCCTGGCCTTCCTCCACCTTCACGAAGTGCAGCAGGCTGCCCCCGATCACGAAGAACACCACGATCGACAGGATCGCCACCCGGCTGGAGCCGGTCAGGGCGATCACCTGGGCGAAGACTGCCGGCCCGAAGATCCCGGCGAACTTCTCCACTACGGCGAAGAAGCCGAAGAACTCCGCCGATTTCTGACGCGGGATCATGCTGGCGAACAGGGACCGTGACAACGCCTGGGTTCCGCCCTGCACCACCCCGACCATCATGGCGAGGATCAGGAAATCCCGCGCGGTCTGCATCCGGTAGCCCACCAGGCTGATCCCGGCGTAGGCCACCAGGCCGAGGAAGATGGCCCGCTTGGCGCCGATGTGCTTGGCGAGCCACCCGAACAGGAAGGCAAAGGGGATACCCACGAACTGCACGATCAGGATCGCGCCGATCATGGTGACCCGTTCCAGCTGAAGCTCCTCTCCGTAGATCACCGCCATCCGGATGATGGTTCCGATGCCGTCGTTGTAGATGAGGAATGCGATCAGCATCAGCAGCGCCTGCCGGAACCGGCCCAGCTCCCGGCAGGTGGCCCCCAGCTGGCGGATGGCGCTGCGCAGGGAGAATCCCGACATGCTCAGCGCGGCCGGCTCCCGCACGTTGCGGAACAGCGGGATGGAGAACCCCACCCACCATACCCCGACCGACAGAAACGCCAGCCGGGTCGGCAGGGTGGCCTGGGCTGGAGTGAGATTCGGCCCGGAGGGCAGACCGAACCAGCCCGGGTGGGTGATCCAGGCCAGGTTGAGGGCCAGCAGCAGGCCGCCGCCGACGTACCCCAACGCGTACCCGGCGGTGGAGACCCGGTCCATCTCGTCCGGCTCGGCGATATGCGGGAGAAAGGCGTCGTAGAACACGAAACTTCCGTTGACCCCGATGTTGGCGATCACGAACAGCAGCGCGGCCAGGAGCCAGTCCCCCTGCTCGATCCAGAACATGGCGGCGACTGCACCGGCGCCCAGGGCCATGAACCCGCCCAGCATCCGCTTCTTGGCGCCGGCCTGATCGGCGATGGCCCCGAGGATCGGGGCCAGCAGCGCGATGAACGCGAGCGCGATCGTGGTGGCCAGGGCGAAGCGGTAGGTGGCCTGCGGGCGGGTCAGGCCGGCGGCCGCCACCGAGGAGAAGTAGATCGGGAAGACTGCGGTGATGATGGTGGTGACCATCGCCGAGTTGGCCCAGTCGTACATGGCCCAGGCGCGAAGTTCCTTGCGATGCAGGCCCAGCGATTCGAGGAGGGGCATCGGTCTCACGGGTGAGGCGTCTGAGGGAGCCGCAGTGTCTCAGGGACCATCGGGTGGAGCGCCGTACCATGCTCCCAGCCGCGCCGCCACCACCCGCGGCACCAGCCGGGTGCTCCAGGCCAACAACCGGAACGCGGGGTGGGGCAGCACATGGCAGGCATCCCGCCGGTACGCCCGGAGCGCCCGGCGCACCACGGCGGCTGGATGCTGCCGGGTCCATCGCGGTGGCCGGAACTGGAACCGATTGGCCTCGAAGAATGCCGTGTCCACCGGCCCGGGGGAACAGCAGCAGCAGCGAACCCCGGTGCCACGGAGGCCGATCCACACCGCCTCGCTCCAGGTGAGCACGTAGGCCTTGCTGCCCGAGTACACCGGCAGCCAGGACAGCCCCTGCCAGCCCGCGTTCGAGGCGATGTTCAGCACTCCGCCTCGACCTCGGGCCACCATCCCCGGGAGGAATCGCGCGGCCAAGGCGGTCATCGCCCGGACATTCAGGTCGACGGTGGCCAGCGCCACTGTGACCGGCAACTCATGAAACCGGCCTGGCGGTCCCTGCCCGGCGTTGTTGACGAGGTGGTCGATCACCAGCCTGCGTCGCGCGACTTCATCGACCAGCGCCTCGGGGCCCCCGGGCCGGGTCAGATCAACGGGGAGCACGGTGACCGTGGTCCCCCCGGTCCGGAGCCGGGTGGCGAGCAGTTCCAGGGGGTCGGCGCTCCGGGCGGTGAGGACCAGGGCCGCCCCGCGGCCGGCCAGCGATTCCGCGAAGTGCTGCCCGAGGCCGCGTGACGCACCGGTGACGAGGGCGGTGGTCCCGCGCCAGAAATCGCTCATGGGACCAATGATCGCTGCCCGGGCGAGGCCCCGCCAGCGCTCAGGTACCGTCCCGCGGTGGCCCCCAGAGGGACGCGGCCACCGACACCGCCAGGATGACGATGATACCCAGCAGCGAGACCAGGGTCGGCACGTGAACCCAGGCGCTGAGGCTCATCTTGACCCCGACCAGTACCAGGATCAGTGCCACGCCGGGCTTGAGGCGGTGGAATGCGTCCAGGGCTCCCGCCAGCACGAAGTACAGGGCCCGGAGCCCGAGGATCGCGAACAGATTGGAGGAATAGACCACAAACGAGTCGCGGGTCACCGCAAACACCGCCGGGATGCTGTCGATGGCGAACACCAGGTCGCTCCACTCCACGACCAGCAGCACCAGCAGCAGCGGCGTGGCCAGCCAGGCGCCGGACGCGCTCCGGACCAGGAACTGCTGGCCCTCATACCCTGGGGTTACCCCAAAAAACCGCCGCGCCAGGCGCACCAGCGGGTTCCGGTCCGGCTCAATCCGGACGCCTCCGGGCCGGAGCATCCGGATCCCGGTGAGCACCAGGATGCCGCCGAAGAGGTACACGATCCAGGTGAACTGGCTGAGCATCAGGGCGCCGGCGGCGATCATCCCCCCCCGCATGAGGATCGCGCCGAAGATGCCCCACTTGAGGACCCGCGGCTGCCGGT
>CALMOP010000074.1 GCA_937871775.1 uncultured Gemmatimonadota bacterium
TCCATCGCGAACTTCGATCCCAACTACCGCCAGTGTGACATCGCCGGCTACCGGGTCTACCGGGGCACGCGAGGCGACGCCACCAACCTCCAGCTGCTGGCCCAGTTCGACAAGGCCGGTGACGTCATGCAGGATTTCACGGGCCAGGTCAACCAGCTGGACGCGCAGAGCTTCTCCGACTGCGTGCCGGACCTCGGGATCTACACCTCCTGCACCAGCGCCGGCCCCCCGGTCAACGGCTACAATCTGATCGCCCCGATTGACGTCGCTCTGGATGGCCCGCTGACCCAGTGGCAGACGGTGATCCCCTCCGGGACCCGCGGCTACGCCACCAAGGTGGACACCGCCGTCACCGGCTCCGTCGGCGGCCGCCCCAGTGGCAAGCCGGCGTTGAGCGGCACCGGCATTCCGTTCGTGTTCATCGACAAGCCGGGGAGCTGCAGCAGCTGCGGGGTGAACAACCTCCGCACCTACTACTACATGGTCACCGCGTTCGACATCAATTCGATCCGCTCCGGTCCGTCCAGCCTGGAATCGAACCTGTCGGGGGCCCAGAGCATCGTGCCCAGCCGGATCCCGGCGAACCAGGTCAGCTCGGCGAGCGTATCCGCGCTCGAGATCGTGGGCGAGAACGGACCGGTGGTCGACAACACGGCGCCGACCATCAACCCCGCCACCGGCGCCTTCAGCAAGAAGTTCCAGCCGGCCAACGGAGCCAGCATGGCCTTCGTGGGGCAGTTCGTGGGCAGCATCTTCTCCGCCCCCGGCACCGTGACCGCCCAGCTGACCGATCTGACTCTGGGCGACGCGCGCAGCGGGGTCGCCGCGGGCTACACCTTCCTGGTGACCGCCAGTGATGGCAGCCAGTCATCGATCACCTTGCCAATCCAGCAGGATCTGAGCGGTGCTGACGCCGCGGCCACTTCGGCCCCGGCGCCGTTCGCCATTCCGGATCCGGCTCTGCTGGCGAAATACGGCATTCCGTCGGCCGGGATCAGCATCGCCGGTACCCTGAGTTCCTCCATCCCGAGTTACCAGCCCGCGATTGGCTGGGGCCGTGGTTGCGCCGACGGATCCATCGTTCCTGATAATCCCGCCGACGGGTGCCTGTACAATGGCCCGCGCTGGTTCGACACCCCTGCCGAGCCCGCGAACCCTGCCGCTGTCAACATCGGGGACGCGGGGACCGCGGCGAACTTCAACAACGCCGGCACGCTGGCGGGGGTGACCACGGTGTTTACCCCCCACACCTCGCTCAATCTGGACGCGGGGTGGCGGCGGGTCGAGGCGGCCCTGGGCGGTGCCGTACGGGCGGCGGATTTCCAGCTGACCTGGGGCAGCGGAGCGATCGCGAGCGTCCGCGACCTTACCCACGATGTGGCGGTGCCGCTGCAGACCAATGTGCTGGGTGGAGGCTACGGCATCCTGAATCAGTCCGCCACCGCCGCCGCGGGTTCGTTCGACGGCCGGCCCGGTGTGCTCACGATAGCCGATTTCGGCTGCATTGAGCCGTTCCTCTCGGGTGCGGTGCCCGGGCCCAGTGGTACCATCCCCTGCACCGCGGCGACACCCTACGCGATGAGCGCCAGTGTCGTTCCGGGGCCAATCGCCATCAATGCCGGCGCGGCCGCCGGCACCCAGACCGCTGCCGCCCAGCCCAATAACGGGTTCGGCATGTACATCGCCGGGCACATCTTCCTGTTCGAGTTGACAGGTGGAGCCCTGCCGGCGGCTGGAACCGTCTGGACCCTTCGGAGCTATACCGGCACGGTGTTCGGCGGTAGCGGCGCCGCGGGGAATCTGGGCGCCTACAGTTTCGTGCCCGGCACCCGCCCCTTCACCGCACTCGGCGCCAAGATGCAGATCGGCTACGCCGCCGAGAACTACCTCGTGGCGGCGACGGACAAGGGGCTCAACAAAGTGCACACCGTGCCGGACCCCTATTACGTCACCAACTCGCTCGAACAATCGGGCGATAGCAAGATCATCAAATTCGTGAATCTGCCGAATCAGGCGATCATCCGGATCTACTCCTCCAGCGGAGTCCTGATACGGGTGCTGGAGCACTCGGACGATGTTTCGGATCAGGAGATCTGGGATGTCCGCAACCGGAACGGCCAGTTCGTGGCGAGCGGGGTGTACTTCTACCATGTCGAATCGAAAGCCGCACGCCGGGTCGGCCGGATGACGGTGGTCAACTTCGCGAGATAACGGGTCACGGGCCGGGTGCCGCTGGCACCCGGGTCCCTCGTCTACCAGGAGAATAGAAGCCATGAAGCCGATTCATCGTTCCGGCCTGACGCTGCTCTTCGGGGGGGTGACTCTGCTGGTCCCAGCCCTGCTGGCCGGCCAGTCCAATCCCGGGGTCGGGTCGCCCGATAACACCGCGTACGGCACCACCTCGGCCGAGTTCCTGCTGCTGGGTGCTGGAGCCCGGGGCACCGCCCTTGGTCCATCGTATGCCGCCAGCGTGACCGATGCGGCGTCCCTCTATTACAACCCGGCCGGTGCGGCCCTCGGGAACCGGGCCACCCTGGTGGCCGGCACATACAACTACGTGGCGGACACCCGTTACAGCTGGGCCGGGGTGGTCTTCCCCTTCGGTGGCAACAAGGCCATCGGCCTGCAGATGGGCACCTTCGGGTTCGCGAATCAGCCGATCTACACCGTGGAGCAGCCGGACGGCACCGGGGCCACGTATTCCGTGGACGAGACGTTCGCCGGCCTGACCTTCTCCCAGCAGTTCAGCGACCGGTTCTCCGCCGGAATGACGGGCAAGGCGATCTTCGATCAACTGGGTTCGGTGTCCGGCAAGGCCTTCGCCGTCGACTTCGGCGCGGACTTCCACTCCCGGCTCTCGGGTCACCCGGTCCGGATGGGCTTCACCATTCAGAACCTGGGCACCACGCTGAATTACAGCGGCGGCGACCTGAACAAGTTCGTGGCGCGTGACAGCGGTGCCGTCGAGACCGTCCCGGTCCAGCTCAAGACCAAGTCGTTCTCCCTGCCGACCGTGTTCCAGGTCGCGGTGGCGTACGACGTGATCCACAGCGCCGGTGACAACAGCCAGCTGACCATGATCAGCTCCTTCAATCAGGCGAACAACAACAAGGCCGGATTCGCCTTCGCCGGCGAGTGGACCCTGCGCCACCTCGGTGGGTCGCCCTTCGGGGCCGCGGCCCGAGGCAGCTACAGCTATGCGCCAGCCAACAACGTCGAGGTGTCCTCGGCGGTCCCCACCGATGTGTCGGGCGACGAGAATCTGCAGGGCATCGCCGCGGGCGGAGGGTTGGCCTACGATTCCCCGCACGTCCTGCTGGGTTTCGACTACGCCTACAAGTACATGGGGGTGCTCGGTTCCACGCACTTCTTCAGCGTCAGTCTCGGGTGGTAGGCAGGAGATCGCCCTTGGTTCGATTGACAAGTGATGGGTGGTTGGGGCGGCGGCGGGAGATCATGAGGGTCGTCGGATTGGTCAGCGCCGCCCTGGTACTGCTGGCGGCACGGGGGGAGGCCCAGGGAGACTCCCTGGAGCCGGCGTCCTCGATCCGGCTGGGAGTGGTTCGATTCTACCGGCCCGACGGTTCAACCCGGGTGCGGGTCTTCGCCGAGGTGCCGCAACGCCGGCTGGTGGCGGACAATGCGGGGAAGCTGCGGTACCGGGTGAACGTGACGGTGAAGGACTCCGCCGGGCTGGCGATCACCTCGGAGTGGTGGAATCAGTCGGCCCAGCGTGTACCCGGGGCCG
>CALMOP010000075.1 GCA_937871775.1 uncultured Gemmatimonadota bacterium
CGGCCTCGGAGCGCGATCTCAAACGGGTTCGAGAAGCGGCGGAACAGCTGGCCACCAGCCACGCCCTCAGCGGCCAGGCGCGCACCCGGCTGGGCATGGCCTCCGTCAGTGATCTGGCCCATGTGAACCGGGTCCAGGGCCTGGCCCTCGGCGGCGGGTTGTCCATTCGCGCCGGCGCCCGGGTCATGCTGGGCGTTTCAGTCTCCCTGGGAACTTCCGACAGCCGATTCCTCAGTGGTGTGGGACTGACCCGGGCCTTCCGCAGCGCCGAGTTCACGCTGCTCGCCCGACGCGAACTGCGGGACCTGGGCGACCGACGGCTGGTCTCGGGGGTGGTCAATTCGCTGCTGGCGCAGGAGGGCGGCCGGGATCTTGGGGACTACGTGCTGATCGATGCTGCTGGGGTGGGGCTGAGCCATGGGGGTGATGGGTCGTGGCGGCTCCGGCTCTCGAGTGGAGTCGAACAGTCGACCTCGGTGCGAAGCGTCGCGACCCCGGCCACCGGTCAATACCGCCCTAACCCGCCTCTCGGCGGTGGTATCATCGGGGTGGCGCGGCTGGAGCTGTCACGCCGTGGCGGCAGGCTCGACCGGTCAGCGTCGCACGAATTGGAGCTGCGCCTCGAGGCGGGCACCGGGTGGCGCGACTACCTCCGCGCTGCCGCGCGGGCGGGGTGGCTGGTGCCCGCCGCGCCGGGTGGGTTGGAGCTCACCGCCGAGGCTGGGGTTGGGAGCAGCCAGTTGCCGCCATACCGGTCCTTTGCGGTGGGTGGCTGGGGCACCCTTCCGGGAGAGCTGTTCCGGGTCTGGGGTGGACGCCGGTATGCGCTGACGGGAATCGAGTACCGGATATCATTGCCGGCGCCGGCTGTTTCCCTGGGGCCGTTCGCCAGCACCGGTCGCGAGCTTACCCTGGCGCCCTTCCTCCGGGCTGGCTGGGCGGGAGCGGCCATCGGCGGACTGCCGTGGGGGCCCACGAGGGGGGCCCGGCCAGTGGCGGGGGTTTCCGTGGAATGGTTTCATCATCTGCTGCGGCTGGAAGCGGGGGCCTCGCTCCACACCGGGCACTGGGGGCTGAGCCTGGACGTGGGGCCGGACTGGCGTGAGATCCTCTAGCCGGCCATGGTTCCTTGTTCCCCCTCTCCCCCTTAGCTTTCCCCAGTTGGACGACATTTTGTAACCGGTTCCCGCACTTGGGGTTGCATGCAGTTCACCGATGAGTGGCTGATGGCCACTGTAGAAAAGGTTCTTCCGGCGGAGGTGGTTGCTCAACTTCGGCAGGAGGCGGCGCCACAACCCCAATCTCTTTGGGCCACGGTGGTGACCCGCCGGCTCGCGACCGACGAGGAGATTCTCAAGGCCGCGGCGGCCCGCTTCCGACTGCCGGTGGCCGATCTGGCTCATCTCGACCCCCACATCCGCGACGCGGTCCCCGAACCGCTGGTCCGGCGCTACAACATTCTTCCCCTCCGGCTCACCGATTCGGTGCTGGAGATCGCCACGGCGAATCCGTTCGACATCGACGCCGAAAAAGACCTGGCGTTCGCGACCGGAAGGGAGGTCCGCACCTTCCTCTCCTCTCCCAGCCGGATCCGGGACAAGATGGACGAGCTGTACCGGGGTGGCGGGGCCGAGGTCGTGGCGCAGCTGCTGGGCGGCCTGGATGAGGCCATGCAGGTGCAGTACCTGGAGGACGAGACCGGGGTGGACCTGGCGGCCAGCGCCGAAGAGGCGAGCCAGCGGCCGGTGGTCAGACTGGTGGACCTGATGCTGTCCGACGGCATTCTCTCCCGGGCCAGCGATATCCATGTGGAGCCCGGGGAAGCGGGCGTCGCGGTGCGGTACCGGATCGATGGGGTGCTCCGCCAGGTGATGAACATCCCGCGCTCTGCCGGCGCGCCCCTGATCTCCCGCATCAAGATCATGTCCGGGCTCGACATTGCCGATCGGCTGCGACCCCAGGACGGGCGGGCCCGAGTAGCGGTGAATGGGGCCCCGGTCGACCTCCGCATCTCGACGTTGCCGGCATCGCTCGGCGAAAAGGTGGTCATCCGGATTCTCAATGCCGGGGCCACGGTGCTCACCCTCGAATCGCTGGGGATGTCGCCGGACGAACGCACGGTCATGGAGGCGCTGCTCAACAACAAGGAAGGCATCATCCTGGTCACCGGCCCGACCGGGTCCGGCAAAACCACCACCCTGTACTCGATGTTGCGGATGGTGCAGGACGAGGGCGTTAACATCGTGACGGTGGAAGACCCGGTTGAATACCGGCTGGGGAAGGGCATCGTCCAGGTGCAGGTGCACGAGAAGGCCGGCCTCACCTTCGCGGCGGCGCTGCGGTCGATCCTGCGACAGGACCCCGATGTGGTGCTGCTGGGGGAGATCCGGGACAAGGAGACCGCCACCATCGCGATCCAGGCGTCGCTCACCGGTCACCTGGTGCTGTCGACGCTGCACACCAACGACGCCCCCAACGCCATCACCCGCCTGGTTGACATGGGGATGGAGGCCTACAAGCTCGCGTCGGCCCTCCGCGGCGTGATCGCCCAGCGGCTGATGCGGAAGCTCTGCGGTACCTGCAAGGAGGTCACCGATCAGCAGGCCCCGGAGCGGCTGCGACGCTACATGCCGGCCGGGGCGGTGATCTACCGGGCGCTGGGCTGCCCCGAGTGTTCCATGACCGGGTACCGGGGGCGTTTCAGCGTGGTGGAGGTCCTCACCATGAGCGTCCAGATCGAGCGGCTGATCGGGGCGGGGGCCACCGCCGAGAAGATCGCCGTGGCGGCCCGTGCCAACGGGATGCGGTCGCTGTTCGAGAGTGGCCTCAACCACGTCCTGAGCGGCGATACCAGTATCGAGGAGCTGCTCCGCGTCGTCGACGTGCCGATGACCGAGGTCCCGCCGCCGCGAACCTCCGCTCCCACCGAGGCGCCACGCCGCACCTCGGATTCCGCCCGGCGGACGCCACCGTCGACGCCCGTGCTGGAGGCGCCGCGCCGCTCCGAGCCTGATCTGACCGGCGCGTTCGATCTGCTCGATGAGCAGTTGCCGGCGCCGGCGGAGGCCGTTCCCGGCCGCCGCGGCGGCGGCGCCCGCGGTGCCCGGGTGCTGCTGGTCGACGACGAAGACTCCCTCCGCCGGGTCATGAAGGACCTGCTGGTGCGGGACGGGTACGAGGTGCTCGAGGCCCGCACCGGGGTCGAAGCGCTGGACCAGGTGGACCAGCATGCCCCTGACATCGTGGTGCTGGACCTGAATCTGCCCGGCAAGGATGGGTACGCGGTCCTGTCGGAGTTGCGGGCCCGGCCAGCCACCGAGCGCCTCCCGGTGATCGTCCTGACCGCCAAGGGCGACGAGGACAACGAGGTCCGGGTGTTCGAGATGGGCGCTGATGATTTCCTCACCAAGCCGTTCCGCGCCAAGGCGCTGTCCAAGCGCCTCGAAGTGATGCTCACCCGGCGCAGGTAGCGGCGCCGATGCTTCCCGACTCGAGCCAGGCCCTTGGCCGCCTCAAGCCTTCGGTGCGGGCGCTCCGGGCCTATCTGCTCGGCGCGCCCGTCACTGCCCGGAAGCTCAACCAGAACGAGGCACCGTCCGACCTCGCCGAGGATCTCCGGCGGGAGATTCTGGCCCGCGCCGCCAGGCTGCCGTGGCACCGCTATCCCGCTTTTGTTCCGTCCGAGCTGTGCGCCCGCATCGCCGAGCGGCACGACTGGGCCCCGGAGGGAGTGCTGGTCGGGAACGGGTCGAACGAGGTCATTCAGGCAACCCTCACAGTCGCCATCGGGCCCGGCGACGTGGTGGTCGCGCCGGAGCCGACCTTTTCCCTGTATCGGCTGCTGACCGGAGTGGCCGGCGGCCGGTTCGTAGCGGTGCCCCTGGGTCCGGACTTCCGCTTCGACGTGGACGCCATCAGCCGGACTGCGGCCAGCGAGGCGGCCCGAGCGGTGATCGTGAACTCTCCCAACAACCCCACCGGCAGCGTTCTCCCGGCGGGAGCAGTGGAACGGCTGCTGGGGGAAACGGAAGCACTGGTCCTGTGCGATGAGGCCTACCAGGAGTTCGGCGGTCACAGCGCGATCGGGCTGCTCAGGCAGTCGGCTCGGCTGGTGGTGTTCCGGACCTTCTCCAAGGCGATCGGCCTCGCGGGGCTCCGCTTCGGTTACGCGCTGGCCCACCCCGACGTGGTGCGGGAGATCAGCAAGGCCAAGCTGCCCTACAACGTGAATGCGATCACGCTGGCTGCCGCCGAGGTAGTCTTGGAGCACGTCGATCGGCTGGCGGAACGGACCCGGGAGATCGTGGCGGAACGGGAGCGATTTGTGGGCCGGTTGGCGGAATTGCCGGGGCTGCGGGCCTTCCCGACCGAAGCCAATTTCGTCCTGATCCGGTTCGAGACGCTGCCGGCCACGACGGTCTTCGAGCGGCTGGTCCGGGACTTCGACATCCTGGTCCGCAATGTGTCACATGGTCCGCAGCTCGAAGGCTGCCTGCGCATCAGCATTGGAACCCCGGATGATATGGACGCCGTGATCGCCGCGCTGAAGCGGCTGCTGACCGGCGACCCCTAGTCCCGTCTACTGGCGCCCCGAATCCTGGCTGACAGTCGTCCTCGGAAGGAGGCTTCGGTTGCGCTCGTTGAGTCAGACATGGATGTAGTGCCCTCAAACATGCCCACGTGGCGAACCTGGTTGGAACGGCCCAGGACTGGAGGCGCAGCATGAGACGAGCCGCGGAGCGAAACCGCCGGACCCGGGAGACGACCATCCGGGTCCGACTCGATCTCGATGGCCGCGGGACCGCGATGATCCGGACCGGCATCGGGTTCTTCGATCACATGCTGGAGGCCCTGGCGCGGCACGCCCTGCTGGACCTCGAGGTGGAGTGCACCGGTGATCTGCAGGTCGACGGTCACCATACGGTCGAGGACGTGGGGATCGTGCTGGGCCAGGCTCTGGCCGCGGCCCTCGGCGATCGCGCCGGGATTCGCCGCTACGCCGATGCCACCGTGCCGCTGGACGAGGCGCTGGTCCGGGCCGTGATCGACATCTCCGGCCGCCCCTACCTGGACTACCACGTCGAGATCGCCAAGTGGCAGATGCTGGGCGACTACGACGTGTTCCTGACCCCCGAGTTCTTCCGGGCCCTGGTCCACAATGCCGGGCTCACGGTGCATCTCGACCTGATCCGGGGCGCCAACCCTCATCATATCGTCGAGGCAACCTTCAAGGCCTTCGCCCGCGCGCTCGATCTGGCCGCGTCCCTGGATGGGCGGGTCAGTGGGGTGCCGTCGACCAAGGGTGTCCTGTGATCGTGGTGGTGGACTACGGGGTGAACAATCTCCGGAGTGTGGTCCGGGCCCTCGCGGCCGGTGGCCATGCCGCGGAGTTGACCAGCGACCCCGCACGGGTCCGGCAGGCCACCCGGTTGCTGGTACCGGGGGTCGGCAACTTCGGGCAGGCCGCGCGCAACCTCGCGACCTCGGGGCTCGACGACGCCATACGGACGGTCGCCGGCGCGGGCCGGCCGGTCATGGGCATCTGTCTCGGGTTGCAGCTGTTTTTCCCCAGCAGCGAGGAGGCGCCCGGCGTGAATGGCCTCGGCCTGCTGCCCGGCACGGTGCGACGCTTCCGGGTCGACCTGCCGATCCCGCATGTCGGGTGGGCCGAAGTTCAGCTCACCCCCGATGGGGCGCGGCACCCGATGCTGGGCCCGCTGTTCCAGGGCGAGCTTCGGCACTTCTATCACGTGCACAGCTTTCATCCCGCCGACCTTCCGCCGGGGGTTGCGCTGGCCACGGCCGATTACGGTGGGCCGTTCCCGACCCTGGTCGGCCGGAACAATGTTGTGGGTGCCCAGTTCCACCCTGAGAAGTCGCAGCGCGCCGGAATCGACCTGCTGGCCCGGTTCGTCGCCTGGCAGCCGTGACCACATTCCGGGTGGCGTTCGTGGACGTGTACCCCCTCCGCCTGACGGAGCCGGGACTGGAAGTCCTGCTGCTCCGTCGGGCCGCCGCCGGACGCTGCCCCGGCTCATGGGAAGTTGTGCACGGCAGCATCGAACCGGGGGAGACCCCGCGGCAGGCGGCACTCCGGGAGCTGCAGGAAGAGACCGGGCTGAGTCCGGAGCGACTCTACAACCTGAGCCGGGTCGAGGCGTTCTACCGGCACGGCGCGGATGAAGTCGGCTTCATCCCGGTCTTTGCGGCGCTGGTGGCGACTGATGTGCCACGCCTTTCTCCGGAGCACGACGCCCAGGAGTGGCTGCCGCTGGCGGACGCGGGTGGACGGGTCGCATGGCCGCGGGAGCGGCGTACCCTTCAGGACATTCAGATGCTCTTCGGGCGCGGCGACGCCGGGCCGCTGGAGGATGTGCTGAGGATTGAGGGATTGGGGGATTGAGGGGCTTGATGATTGACGCGCGCAGTGTGATGGGTGATGATTGAGTGCCAGGGTTGCCGATTGCGTTCGCCGCTGCGCCACCATTCCTGATTTCTGGTAATCGCGCTCCTGGCCTCCAGCACTGCCCATTCCCTCATTCCCCAATTCTCTGATCCCCTCCCCCATGCTCGCCCGCCGCATCATCCCCTGCCTCGACGTCGCCAATGGACGAGTGGTGAAGGGCGTGCACTTCGAGTCGCTGCGTGACGCGGGCGACCCGGTGGCCCAGGCCGCCCGGTACGACGCCGAAGGCGCGGACGAGCTGGTGTTCCTCGACATTGCGGCAAGCCACGAGGCTCGCGACACCACGCTGGACATGGTCTCCCGGGTGGCGGATACCATCTTCATTCCGTTCACCGTCGGGGGCGGGATTCGCACGGTGGAGGACGCGGCTCGAGTCCTCCGGGCCGGCGCGGACAAGGTCGCGGTGAATACCGCGGCGGTGCGCGACCCCGACCTGGTTCGGCGGCTGGCCGACAGTTTCGGCACCCAGTGCGTGGTCGCCGCGGTGGATGTGAGGCGCATCGGGGAAGGCAGCGCCGAGGAACCTTCGACGCGGGTCTTCGTGACCGGGGGCCGCGACCGGACCGATCTCGATGGCCTCGAATGGATGGGACGGCTGGAAGTGCTGGGGGCCGGCGAGGTGCTGCTGACCTCGATGGATCGGGATGGTACCCGGCGAGGCTACGATCTCGAATTGCTCGCTGCTGCATCGCACCGGGTGCGGATTCCGGTGATTGCCTCGGGCGGCGCCGGTCGGCTGGAACACCTGGCGGAGGCACTCAACGCCGGGGCCCACGGGGTACTGGCCGCGTCGATCTTTCACGACCAGGGCTGCTCGCTTCCGGAGGCCCGGGCCTTTCTCCGGGAGCGCGGGTTCCCGGTGCGGCCGTGAATCGCCTCGCCGGATCCGTCTTGCTGGTGGCCGTGGCGTTGCGGGGTGCCGCGGCGCCCTCCGGCCGGACCGGGGCCTGCGTGCGGCCGGAGAAGCCCGGCACCCGGGTCAGCGGCGAAGTGAAAATCTGTCCCGGGCGGTACAGGATCGCCGACCCGCGCGAGGTGGGCGTGATCATCGTCGCCGGATCCGGCACCAGGGTGGATCTGACCGGCGTCACGCTGGAGAGTGGGGATTCGATCCCCTCGGCGTTCGTGGGCGTGGGGCTCACCAGCCTCGGGGTCGACAGTGTGATCGTTCGAGGCGGCCATATTCGTGGCTACCGGTTCGGCATCCGGCTGGAAGGCGGGGCGGGGCACCGAGTGAGCGGGGTGAATCTGTCGGGGTCGCGCAGCCAGATGCTTTCGTCCACCGAGTCCTGGTACGATGCGGGCGACTGGCTCGACATCCTTCACGTCGACAGCGCCGAAACCTACGGTGGCGGCCTGTATCTCAAGCGCACCCGCGGGGCACAGGTCAGCGGCGTCGTCGCGCGGGGCAGCCAGAACGGCATCGGCCTTCGGGAGAGTCGGGACGCGAGGCTGAGCGACAACGACGTCTCGGGCAATTCCGGCTGGGGCATTCACCTGTGGCGGTCGGCGCAGAACGTGATCGTGCGCAACCGGGCCGATCACAATGTGCGCTGTGAGGCCCCGGGCTACAGCCACGGCTGCGACAGCGCGGCCCTGCTGCTCCGCGAGGAGAGCGATTCCAATCTGATTGTCGACAACGACCTGACCTGGTCGGGGGACGGCTTCTTCCTCAGCGGCCAGCCCCCCGAGGTTCATCCCTCGATCGGCAACCTGGTACTGCGCAACGACGCCTCCCACGCCTATCACAACGCCTTCGAGTCCACCTTCAGCGGTTGGAACAGCTTCCTCGAGAACCGGGCCGACAGCGCCGATTACGGGTTCTGGTTGGGCTACTCCCAGGGCAATCTGGTACACGGCAACATCATGCTGGGCAGCCGCACCGCGGCCATCGCCATCGAGCACGGCAGCGACAACACCCTGGCCGCCAATGTCGGCACCGCCCTACACAACGCGCGCCTCTTCGA
>CALMOP010000076.1 GCA_937871775.1 uncultured Gemmatimonadota bacterium
TCGGGCGGCCTCGACACCTCTTTCTGTGTGCCCTACCTCCGCGAGCGGGGGTGGGCGGTGCACACCGCCTACGTCGACACCGGCGGGGCGACGGCCGCGGACCTGGAGGCCATCGCCCGCCAGGCCGTCGCGGTCGGTGCGGCCGGGCATCACGCCGTGGACGCCCGCCAGGCGGTCTTCGACCGATTCGTCCGCTACCTCATCCAGGGCAACGTGCTCCGGGGCGCGGTCTATCCGCTCTCGGTCGCGGCGGAACGAACCCAGCAGGCATTGTCGGTGATCGAGGTGGCCCGGCAGCTGAACGCCACCGCGGTCGCTCACGGCTCGACCGGGGCCGGCAATGATCAGGTCCGTTTCGACATCGCCTTCCGGGTCCTGGCCCCCGACCTTGAGGTCATCACCCCTATCCGGGACGAGGGGCTCACCCGGGATCAGGCGATCGCGGCGCTGAACAGTCGGGGTCTGCCGGTGCCACCCAAGGCCGGGGCCTATTCCATCAACCGCGGTCTCTGGGGCACCACCTGGGGTGGAGGCTGGACCCACGACACCTGGGCTGGCCCGCCGAGCGAGTTGCTCGATCCCCCCGCCACCGCGCCCGAGGCCCGGGAGATCGTGGTCCGGTTCGAGGCCGGGGTACCGGTGGGGCTCGACGGCCAGTCCCTGGCTGCTCCGGAGCTGATCCGGCAGCTGGGCGATCTCGGCGAGCGCTACGGTTTCGGCCGCGGCATTCACGTGGGCGAAACCGCGCTGGGCATCAAGGGGCGGGTGGGATTCGAGGCCGGCGCGGCCCTGCTGCTGATCGCCGCCCATCGGGAGTTGGAGAAGCTGGTGCTCACCAAGTGGCAGACCTTCTGGAAGGATCAACTGGGGACTTTCTATGGGGACCGGCTGCACGAGGGGCACTACTTCGACCCCAGCCTGCGGGACATCGAGGCCTTCATCAGCCACAGTCAGCAGCGGGTGACCGGCGAGGTCCGGGTGCACCTGGCCGCGGGTCGGTTCCAGGTGGTGGGGACTCGCAGCCCCTTCTCCATGATGGATCGGAGCGTGGCCACCTATGGCGAAGAGAACCGGCTGTGGACCGGTGCCGAGGCGCGGGCCTTCGGGCAGGTTTCCTCGATCCCGGAGTTGCTGGCCTACCGGGTGCACCAGGCGACCGGCGACCGGCGACGGGCGACAGGCGACCGGCGTCAGGCATCAAGTCTGCTCCCTCAGCCCTCAAACCCAGACGCCCGGCGCCCGACGCCTGGCGCCTGAAGGATTCACCATGGTAAAGACCACCCGCATCCGGCTGGACCGGGTTTCCTCATCCACCCGAAACGCCCATCTCGGCGCCGAGGTGATCGTCGGGGATGAGATCATCGCCGCCGAGGGTTACGTGCTCGCCGTCCGGATCCTGCAGGACAAGTCGAGCTACAACACAGTGGAGGATGTATCCGGCCGGATGATCTCGCTCCGCGCCGGCGATGTGCTGGCCGGCACCCTCGGGCACCGGCGGGCGCTGCGCGGGTACGCCGGGGTGGTGCCCGGTCAGATCGCGGTGGGCGACACCATCGAGGTGCTCAACCTGGGGGGGATCCTGGGGACCTGCACTTCGAGCAATCCCGAGATCGGTCCCCCGTTCAAGGCCGAGGTGCTGGGCGCGATCCTGGCGTTCCCGGAGCTGGGCGACCGAATCGGCCGGCCGGCCCACATCCGGGATCATGCCGTGCCGGTGGCGGAACGGCTGGAGAGCCAGGTGCCGGTGGTGTATGTCGCCGGCACCTGCATGAATGCCGGCAAGACCGTGGCGGCTACCGAATTGGTGCGGGGGCTGACCCGATCCGGACTCCGGGTGGCGGCGTCCAAGCTGACCGGCGTCTCGCTGATGCGCGATGCACTGGCGATGCTGGATGCGGGGGCCGTCGCGGCCCTGACCTTCAACGATACCGGCATCGCCACCACGCGCGCCGGTCTGACGGTCACGGCGGCGAAGGGGATCTTCAACCGGCTGGCCACCCAGCGTCCCGATGTCATGATCGCCGAGCTGGGGGATGGGATCCTGGGCGAATACGGGGTGCAGGACATTCTCCGCGACCCCGAACTCACGGCAGTCGGGGCCGCCTACGTCATGGCCGCTCCCGATCCGGTGGGCTGCTGGGGCGCGGTAACGCTGATGCGGGACCTGTTCGACCTCCCGGTTACCGTGATCACCGGCCCCGCCACGGACAATGAAGTGGGCCGGGACTATGTGCGGACCGAACTCCAGCTCCCGGCCCACAATGCCCTGCGGGACGCCGCCGGCCTGGTCGAGGTGGTTCGCCATGCCATGGACCGCCGTCCCGCCACCGCGCTGGTCTGAGCTTCACGCGATGGGGCTCCGGGTTTCGGTCATCGGCGGCGGTGGCTACGTGGGCGGGGAGCTGCTGCGGCTCCTGCTGCAGCATCCCGAAGTGAGTGACCTGCTCGCCACCAGCCGGAGCCGCGCCGGCGTGCCGATCGGCGAGGTTCACCCCGCGCTCCAGACCCTGACCGACGCGCGCTTCTCCGGGGCGACCCCGGAAGAAGCGGCCGTGGATCGCGATGTGGTCTTCCTGGC
>CALMOP010000077.1 GCA_937871775.1 uncultured Gemmatimonadota bacterium
CAGGACCAGGCCAAGTCCTGATCGGGTATGCAATGCGCTGACTAGTCCGGCCAGGGCCGGGACCGCGTAGCGCGCCGCCGGGGGCACCGAGAGCACCAGATTGGTACCGCGACACGCCGCCGGCACCGCATCCCGCACCAGGGGCTGGCTGGCCTGGTACCCCCACGACTCCAGCAGCCCCGCGACCGCGGGGGACAGACCCAGTTCGGTCAGCTCCGACATCGCCCTCTCCAGTTGTCAAACAGCCGTACATGCGAGGGGTCAAGCTAACCCTTCGGCGGCCGGCGGACCAGTTGACACAACCTCACGGCCGGGGAACTATTCTGCGCTCGCCCGCTCTGGGCGCCGGTGTCGGCGATTCCAGCGGGTGCCTACCTCCATCCCGCGTTCCGCAATGTCCGAGATCCTGTCCTCAAATCTGACGTATCTGAAGCCCTCCGAGACCGTCGCGATCAGCGCCGAAACCAAGCGGCGCCAGGCCCTGGGAGAAGATATTGTCGATCTCAGCGTCGGGGAGCCCGATTTCGATACGCCGAAGGCCGCTGCCGAGGCGGGCATCGCCGCGATTCAAAAGGGCTACACCCGCTATCCGCCCAATATTGGCATCCCGGAACTCAGGGCGGCCGTGGCGCGGAACCTGTCCCTGATGTCGGGCGGCCGAGCCCTCAACCCCGACCAGATCGTAATCAGCTCGGGGTCCAAGCAGTCCATCTTCAACGCCTGTTTTTCGCTGTTCGGACCCAAGGACAAGGTGCTGATCCCCTCGCCTGCCTGGGTCTCCTATCCCCAGATCGTGCATCTCTGCCGGGCCGAGCCAGTGGCTGTTCCCGGCGACCCGGAATGGGGACTCAAGGTCAGCGTGAAGGACCTGGAGCGGAAGTACGACAAACTGGTCAAGGGCCTGATCCTGTGCTCCCCCTGCAATCCCACCGGGGCGACTTACACGGCGACCGAGATCAAGGCGATTGCGGGCTGGGCCCGGGATCATGGGGTATGGATCATCGCGGATGAGATCTATCGCCGGATCTATTATGGAAACGGTCCGGCGCCGTCGCTGCTGGATCTGCCCGACGAGTACCTCGAGAAGGTGGTGCTGATCTACGGCGCGGCCAAGGCCTACGCGATGACCGGCTGGCGCATCGGCGTCGCCTACGCCCCGATGCCCGTGGCCAAGGCCATGGCGGCGCTGCAGTCTCAGACCACCACCGGAGCCAACCACCCGGCTCAGTGGGCCGCCGCGACCGCGTTCGTGGACGAAGCGGTGGAGCGGGATGTGCAGAAGATGGTGGCCGCCTTTCACCTCCGCAGGGACCGGGTGGTGGAGCGCTTCCGCCAGGAAGCGCCGGGCGTGGAATTCGTGGAGCCAACCGGCGCGTTCTACTTCTTCTTCCGGGTCGACGGGGTCACCCCGGGCCACGACTGTACCGGCACCGTCTTCTGCGAGCAGGTGATGGCCGCGGGCGTGGCCATGGTTCCCGGCGCGGCCTTCGGGGACGATCACTGGGTCCGCATGAGCTACGCGGCTTCAGACAAGGACCTCGACACCGCGCTGGAGCGCCTGTTCGGCCTGATCCGCCGGCTCGGGGCCCGGGCCGCGTGAGGTCCTGACGACCACCTGGACTCGGCTGCGCCGGGCCGTCGCCGCCCGGGGGTTCACCCCCGCCTCCTGGATTCCAGCGGCCAGCGAAGGACGCGCGGAGCTGGCCACCATCCGGCTGGCCCGAGTGGTGGAGCCGCGTCCGGTGCAGGGATTCCCGGTAGGGTCGCCGGAGCCTTGGACTGAGCTGGTAGCGTTCCTGGACGGCACCCAGCGCTACGAGGTCATGGCTTACGCCGGCGCCAGCCCGGTGGTGGTCGCGGAGATCGCCGCAGCGGTGCTGGAGCGCCGCGACCGTCAGCTGCACGTCGCCATCGTGGCGCGCCGCCGATTGGTGCTGGCCCGACCCGATGTCATCAAGGAACTGGGTGACGCCATCGACGGTCTCGAGGCCGTCACCCTGGACGAGGAAGGCCCGGCCCACCCGGTGCGCGACTTTCAGTTGGCCCGGCGGGAGATCGATGCCGCGCGGGGCCGACTCGAGGTCGAGCTGGGACACCGCTACCGGGCCGGCTCCACGGCATGGCTGCTGATCGATGGCACCCTGTCCGAGAGCCCGCAGTGGGCCACCGATCCCCGGATGATCGGGATTGCCAAGAGCCACGCCACCCTGCCGTTCGTCGGCCCCGACCTGGAACGCTACCTGCGGCTCCCCGCCGGACACCGCTCCCCGGTGTTCCAGCCCCCAGGCCATGAGGTGGCCCCGGTGTATTCCTGGGGCCTCCGGCTGTGGCCCTGGGAGGGGAAGGACCTGCTCCACGGACTGATCCGGGTCGAAGCCTGCGCCGCCACCGAGACGGTCGACCAGGCCGACCAGATCAGCCGCTGGCTGCTGGCCGAGCGGGCCCCTGTGAGTACTCCCGATCCGCGCTGGGACCGGCTGCTCTACGGCATCCGGGCCGTGGAGGAGTACCTCCGGGCCAGCGGCGAGCGCTGAGTCCGGAGGCTCAACCGCTTCCCGTACCGCCGCCCGTGGGGTCGACACTGCCGCCTGTTTCACCAGACTATCTTTGAGCCATGTCTGCTCCGGTCCTCCCCATCGGTCGCGTGGTCGCGACCGAGTTCAAGCCCTCCACACCCCATCAGTTCCACTTCTGGACCGCCCGTGAGTCGCCGGTTGGCATCGGGGCCATCGTGCGGGTTGAGGTGGAGGGGCGTACCGTCTTCGGGATCGTCACCGACGGGTTTGCCTACGCCGATCTGCTGACGCCGATTCATGACGTGATCGGCGCCGATGGCGATCCCGCGCTGGCCGGCGAGGCGCCGACTCGGCGGACCGAGATCCGCTTATACACCGCGGCGGTCCTGCGCCAGGTCCCCGAGGAGCCGCTGCAGCCGGTTCCCCTGGGCCCGGTGCACCTCGCCAGTGATGCCGACGTGGTGGTCGCACTCCGGATGGACGCGTTTACCGGCACGGCGACCGGCACCGGGATTCCGGTCGGGGTCTACAGCGCCGCGGGTCTCGAGGCACCGATCTATCTTGACGCCGAATTTCTGCTGGGACCGGAAGCAGCCCATCTCAACATCACCGGAGTGTCGGGGCTCGCGACCAAGACCTCCGCGGTCGCCTTCCTGCTGGGGAGCATCTTTCAGACTTTCCCGGCGGGGAAGGGCAGTGTGGCCGCGGTCTGCTTCAACGTGAAGGGGCCGGACCTCTGCTTCCTCGATCAGCCGGCCGAATTGTCGGAGGACGACCTGCGACTGTATCGCCGGCTGGGCCTCGCCCCGGAACCGTTCCGGCGGGTGCGCTACTACGCCCCGTTCAAGCCCGATGGCGTCAATCTCAACACCCTGCGGAGCCATGAGTCCCTGGCGGCCAATACCCAACCGCTGGTGTGGGGCCTGCGCGAGGTGCTGGACTACGCCGAGGTGCTGCTCAACCGGGATGACGTGGACGCCAAGGCCGGCGGCTTCATCGATTTTCTGACGGAGCGGGTGGTGGGGCGCCGCTTCGAGGATCCCACCCTCGGGGACCAGCCGTTCGAAGTGCGGAGCTTCGCCGACCTGGACCTGTTCTTCCGGCGGATCTTCGAGTTCATGGAGGCTCGGGCCAGCGGCAGCGAGGTGTGGCGGAACCACCATGTCGCCACCATCCGCAAGGTGCGCAACCGGCTGGGCAACATCAGCATGCGGGCCAAGGGGCTGGTGACCGACGATGGCCCGCCGAGCGATCTGCCGTGGGGCGAGTTCGCCGACCGGAGCCTGCACGTCATCGATGTGGCGGGCATGGACCCGCTGGCGCAGGACCTGGTCTTTGCCCGGGTCGTCTCCAAACTTCGGGAACATCTGGAGCGGCGCGATCTCGGGGTCGACCATGTGATCGTGTTCGTCGACGAGCTCAACAAGTACGCCCCGACCGATGGGCAGGACACCTACGTGCGGCGAATGCTGCTCGATCTGTCCGAGCGGGGCCGCTACCTGGGACTGGTGCTGTTCTCCGCGCAGCAGTTCCGCTCCCAGGTCCTCAGGCGGGTGGTGGGAAACGCCGGGACGGCGCTG
>CALMOP010000078.1 GCA_937871775.1 uncultured Gemmatimonadota bacterium
GTATCTTCGTGGGCACCGGAGCAGCTCCGAACGCTGCCGTGACCAACGAGGGCGCGCCGGGCTGCTGGTAGGCTTGCATCCTGAGCGGGCGGCGGGCGATCCGAGAGGATCGCCCGCCGTCGGTTTTTTGGGGGAAGCGGCCGACCGGAGGCAGCCAGCGGCTATCTGGATCTGGTACTCAATTGTAAAGTGTTATTCTGTAATGGCTTGTGTTGGCACGACCGGGTAGGACATCGCTGCCATCGGTTTGGCAGGCCCGGAGCGGTACGATGTGTGCCTGAGGCTTGATGTTAGCTAGCGAGACTTCAAGCAAGATGTGATTAACGAAGTGGTAAGTGGTCTATGGACAACAGCTTGTTCTAGATCACCTCAAGCAGATTAGGAACTTGACAAATTGCCAGAAGGCTTGTAGCATAGCCTTCCAATCCCTGTTTCATAACCAGTCTGGTCGGACAGGATTTATGGCCCTTTTCAGCCGCAAGAAGACGACGGTGGCCCTGGATATCGGGTCCGGCCTGATCAAGCTGGTCGCCGTGACTCACGGGGCCGGCGACCCGGTGCTCACCAAGGTGGCCTACACCACCGTGGTGGACGACGCCATCGTGGAGGGTGAAATCATGGACCCTGGCATTGTGGCCGATGCCATCAAGGGTCTGCTGGCCTCGGCCGGCATCAAGACCAAGCAGGTGATCATCGCGGTCGGCGGCCGCGACGTGATCATCAAGAAGATCCAGATGGACCGCATGAAGGAAGCCGATGCTCGCGAGGTGATTCGCTGGGAGGCTGAGCAGCACGTCCCGTTCGACATGGAGAATGTGGAACTCGACTTCCAGATTCTGGACCCCGACGGCGATGGGCTGCAGATGACGGTGCTGCTGGTGGCGGCCAAGCGGGACCTGGTGGAGAACAAGGTGGCCTTGCTGGCCGAGGCAGGCCTCACCGCCAGCGTGATCGATGTGGACGCCTTCGCGCTGCACAACGCCTTCGAGGTCAACTACCCCAACGAGATGCGCGGCGTGGTGGGCTTGGTGAACATCGGCCATGAAATGACCAACATCAACATTCTCGAGGACGGCATTCCGGTGCTGACCCGCGACCTGCCGGTCGGCACCCGGCGCTTCCGCGAGGACATCCAGCGGGAGCGCGGGCTGTCCACCGACGAGGCCGACCAGCTGCTGCAGGGCTTCGAACGCAGCGAGATCCTGGATCCCTTCCTGGAAACCCGCGGCGAGGAGCTGGCAGTGGGCATCGAGCGCGCCGCGGCCTTCCTGCAATCGGCCAGCCGGTCGGCCGGGGGTATCTCCCGCCTGTGGCTGACCGGCGGGGGCGGCCGCATCCCGGGCCTCGACAAGGTTCTCGCAGACCGGCTGCGGTTGCCGGTGGAACTGGCCAACCCGCTGGCCCGACTCCGGGTCGCGGAGGGCGTGTTCGCTGCTACCAACGTGGACGAGATCTCCCCGTTGCTGATGCTGCCGATCGGTCTGGCGCTTCGAGCGGCGGCTTGAGAGCGGAGTGCTGATCCCATGATGATCACGGTCAATCTGCGCCCAGGCCAGAAACGCAAGGCGGCGGGGGGCGGAGCCAAGCAGCTGTTCTCGGGCCTCAAGGGCGGGATGGCGCGGGTCAAGGATCCGTTCCTGGTCGGCTCGGTGGGGCTGTGCGCCGCCGTGGCCGCCTTCCTGGGGTGGTCGATCGTCCGCTCCAACGCGGCCTACAACGCCTTGGGTCCCCGGTTGGAGCAGGTTCGCGACGAGCAGAAGCGGTTCGACAACCTGCTCCGGCAGAAGCATCGGGCCGAGCTGATTCGGGACTCTCTGCTGTCCCAGATCGCCACCATCCGCGGGGTCGACGGCAGCCGTTACGTGTGGCCCCATGTGCTGGACGAGGTCGCCAAGGCGCTGCCGCCCTACACCTGGCTCACCACCCTGTCGACCCAGGTCGCGGCCGCCGTCGCCGACACCGCCGACCAGGCGGTCGAGCGCCCGCTGCTGTTCCGCATGGAGGGGCGCACCATGGATCTGGAGGCCTACACCCGGTTCCTGCGGCAGCTCGGGGCCTCGCCCTGGCTGTCCGACGTGACCCCGCTCGAGGCCAAGACGATCGTGGAGAAGGAGCGCCCGGTGACCCAGTTCATCATCCAGGCGTCGTTCCGGCGGGCGGACTCGGCCTACATCCGCACCGTCCCCCTCAGCCAGTCGGTGAGGTAGCCCATGGCGCTCATTTCCCAGGAACGCCAGGTCCCGTTGCTGCTGACCATCGTGGCGGTGATGGTGTTCTACCTCGGCTACACCGGCACCGGCCTCGACCAGGTCGGATTGCGCGGCGTGTCCCAGACCCATGACAGTCTCGCGGCCCGGACCCGCGCGATCGATTCGCTGACAATCCTGACCGATAGCGCCAAGAAGATCCTGGCCAGCGGCAGCGTGGACGACCTGCGGCGCCGGCTGGAGGGGTACCGCGCCAGTCTCGAACTGATGCGGCAGCTGGTACCGGACCGCAACGAAGTCGCGAACCTGATGGACGAGATCACCCAGCGGGCCAAGATCCGGGGGGTGCAGGTGGCGCAGTTCCAGCCGCTGCCGCCGGAGACCGGTCCGAGTCCGTTCGAAACCCGGAAATACCAGTACGCGGTCATCGGACGCTACGACCAGCTGGGCGAGTTCCTGTCGGACGTGGCCAGCCTGCGGCGGATCATCGTTCCGGTTGATCTCACCCTGGCGGCAACCGACGCCGCCCGGGCCAAGGCACTGGGAGACAGCTCCGGCGCGCTGCTGGAGGCGCGGTTCCTGATCCGGACCTACGTGAAGACCTTGAGCGCGGAGGGCGAGCCCGGTGGCAGCTAAGGCACTGATCCGCGGCGCCGCGATAGCCCTGGTCCTGGCACTCGGGGCCTGCGGCCGCAAGGAAGCACCCTCCGAGGCTGCCATCGACCTGGCCACGATTCGCGCCCGGCGCGATAGCCTGCGCCAGGTGGCCGTCCAGGATTCGGCGGCCCGGGCCCTGTTCGCCACCTGTGCCGACTCGGTCCAGGCGGTGCTGGACAAGGCGGCCAAGGGCAAGAAGAAGAAGCCAGCGGCCAAGCCGGTAACCGATTCCACCGGTGTGGTCGTGTTCCCGGCCGAGGTCGTCAGTGCCTGCGGCGCCGCCCCGGCCCCCAAGCCGGCCCCCGTGACGGTGGCCAAGGTCGACAGCAGCGCGACCGGGAAGGGGCCGGCCCCGGATAGCGCGGCGGCGGCCCCGACGCAGGCCCAGGCGCCTGCGGCCAAGGACACCGGCACGGCCAGGCAGGATACCACACCGTCCGCGCCCGCCGTGGCCCAGGCCCCGGCGCTGACGCCCAAGCAGCTGCAGGTGCTCCGGGCCGATTCCATCCGCAAGGCTCGCGAACAGGCCCGTACCGATTCGCTGGCCCAGGCGGCCATCCGCGCCCGGGAGGATTCGACGGCGCGGGTGGCCCGAGACAGCGCCCGGGCCGATTCGCTCAAGCTGGCGCGGGAGACGGATGTGCAGCGGGAGACCTTTACCTATTCGGGTGGCTCGCGGGATCCGTTCCTGTCGCTGATCAGCGATGACAAGCTGGGCCCCGAATTCGGTGATCTGCTGCTGGTCGGGGTGTACCTCGATTTGCGGCGGGCCAGTAACAGTGTCGCCGTCTTGCGCGACAAGAGTACCCAGAAGCGCTACAAACTCCGCGCCGGCGATCGGCTGGGGCGGCTCCAGGTGGCCCAGATCCGGCAAACGGACGTGGTCTTCACGGTTGAGGACATCGGATTCGAGCGTCAAGAGACACTGTCGCTCAAGAAGAAGGAGGATCAGACCCCATGACGCTGAAGCTCTCTCCCGGCCGCCGCGCCCGGCGCGATTCCGCCCTCCCGCTGGTTGCGGCCGTCGGCCTGCTGCTGGCCGCCCCGCTGCACGCGGACGAGGCTGTACCCAAAGGCGCCCAGGTCACCGCGGTCAGCGTCGTCGCGACCCCGGGCCACGCCGATATCGTGATCGGCCTGCGCGGGGCCGCCGAGGTGAAGGACTTCGTCCTGCGCGAGCCCGACCGTCTGGTCATCGACGTGGTCGGAGCCACCCTCGAGCGCGCCGGCCAGGCCTACGACGGCATCCGCCGAGGCGACATCAAGGACATCCGCTATTCCCAGTTCCGTCCCGACGTGGTCCGGATCGCCATCTATCTGGCCGGGGTCGGGGACTACCGGATCGAGAAGGGGGACGACGGGGTGCGGGTCCGGCTGGGGGCCGATCAGGGCTTCCTGACCTGGTCCAGCACTGCACCGGCCGATCTCGAGCCGCCGCCACCGGCCGCCCCGGTCCGCCGGGAGCCGGAGGTCCGGCTGCCCGAGGAAGCGGCGTCGGTTCGCGCCGGTGCCCTGCCGCCGGCGCCCCGCATCACCGTCACCTGGGACAAGGCCACCATCGGCGACGTGGTCGCCGGATTCGCGGCGTTCTCCGGCAAGACCATCGTGCTGGGCAAGGACGTCAAGGGGGAGGTCACCGCGGAAATCAAGAATCAGCCGTGGACCGAAGCCTTTGCCGCGGTGCTGGCGACCCAGGGCCTCCAGGCGATCGAACTGCCCGGGGGCATCATTCGGGTCGACTCACCTGCGGCCCTCTCCGCGCTCGACTCCACCGAGCCGCTGCAGACCCGCATGATCCCGGTGAACTACGCCTCGGCGGGACAGCTGGTCAACAGCGTCAAGTCGGTGCTCTCCAAGCGCGGGAACGTGGTGGCCGACACGACCACCAACTCACTGATCGTGACCGAGACCCGCACCAGGGTCAAGGAAGTCCAGGACTTCGTGAAGAACCTGGACATCCGGACCCCGCAGATCTCGATCCAGGCCAAGCTGATCTTCGTCGACCGGACCAACACCGAAGCGCTCGGCATCCAGTACGACTTCGGGGCCAACAATGTCGGCGACGGGCCCTTCTACAACACCCTGGTCCAGCGGACCGATCCCTCGACCGGGAAGCCGTTCGCTCCGGCCACCACCAGCTTGAGCGGTGAAGGAGTGGCGGCCATTGCCAATGCCGAGGCCCTCATCTCGCAGCCGGCCCTCAAGCTGGTCTGGACCACCGCGCTGGGCGGGTTCGGATTCACCACCTTCCTGCAGGCGCTGCAGTCGGTGAACCTGGCCGACGTGCAGGCCGAGCCCTCGATCACCACGGTCGATAACCGGGAAGCCTCGATCCAGGTGGGTGAGGACGTCCCGGTGCGCATCATCGACTTCGGGTCGGCTGGCCAGACTGGCCAGGCTGCCACGGCGCCGCGGGCCACGGTCACATTCAAGGAGACCGGCATCAAGCTGAATGTGATTCCTCACGTGACCAACAACCGCCAGATCATGATGCAGATCACAGCCGAGCGTTCGGACGTGAAGCTGAATGCCGCGCTGGACGCGGGATTCTCGGTCCGCAAGCAGAACGCGAAGAACCAGCTGCTGGTCAACGACGGCGAGACGGCGGTGATTGGCGGGCTGACAGTAACCACGGTGAACAAGATCCGTTCCGGCATCCCGCTGCTGTCGGAACTGCCGTTCGTCGGCAAGCTGTTCGGCTTCAACACGACGACGGAGCAGCGCCAGGACCTGATCATCCTGGTGACGCCGCGGATTATCGACGAGGGTATCGAATAGCCGTCGGGCGACCCTGCAGAACGTGCGAGCCCGACCCCCGGTCGGGCTTCGCCGTTCTAGGGTACGTGCCAGCGGCGGGACCTGCCTGCCGTCGAGCCCGCCATCACGGTCCGCACCGCGGATCTCCCCAGGAGTCTCCAGGACCACCAGCAATTATGTCACTCCGCTTCCTTACCGCCGGCGAATCGCATGGCAAGGGCCTCGTGGTGATCGTCGAGGGGCTCCCCGCCGGGCTCCCGATCACCGCGGACGCCGTCAACGCCGATCTGGCTCGGCGGATGATGGGCTATGGTCGCGGGGCGCGGATGAAGATCGAGAAGGACCGGATCGAGTGGCTCTCCGGCATTCGGGCCGGCGAGACGCTGGGGTCTCCGGTCGCGATGGTGATCCACAACCGTGACTGGACCAATTGGGAAGAGGTCATGGCCGCCGAGGGGACGCCGGGCGAAGTACGGCGGCGGCGCCTCAATCGGCCCCGGCCCGGGCACGCCGACCTGGTGGGAGTGCTCAAGTACGATCGCCAGGATGCCCGAGACATCCTGGAGCGCGCCAGCGCCCGTGAGACCGCGGCGCGGGTGGCGGCGGGTGCCCTGGCGCGGCGGTTCCTGGAGCAGTTCGGGGTCGATGTCGGCAGCCACGTGGTATCCCTCGGTGGGCTGGCCGTGGCCCCGGTTGCCCTCGACGCCCTTCCCCGGCCGCTCAATCCGGCCGCCGACCGCTCCGAGGTACGGGTACTCGACCCGGCAGCCGAGGCCGGCATGATCGCCCGGATCGATCGGGCGAAGCAGGAGGGGGACACGCTGGGCGGCGAGTGCGAGGTCGTCATCCGGGGCCTCCCGGTGGGCCTCGGTAGTCATGTGCACTGGGACCGGAAGCTGGATGGCCGCCTGGCCGGCGCCCTCATGTCCATCCCCGCGGTGAAGGCGGTGGAGATCGGTCTCGGGTTCGAGGCCGCCCGCCGCCCGGGGTCCCAGGTTCATGACCCCATCGTGGCGGAAGCCACCCCAGGCCGGCCAGCGCCCGCCCCCGCGCTCAAGGGAGGGTTCGGCCGACAGGGCAACAATGCCGGTGGCCTGGAGGGAGGCGTGACCACCGGCGAGCCGGTGGTTCTCCGGGTAGGGATGAAGCCCATTTCGACGCTGATGAGCCCGCTACCCACGGTCGACCTGCGCACCGGCGGACCCGCCCGGGCCCAGTCGGAGCGCTCCGATATCACGGCGGTGCCAGCCATGGGGGTGATCGCCGAAGCGGTGTCGATGCTGGTTCTGGCCGACGCCATGCTCGAGAAGTTCGGAGGGGATTCGCTCGGTGAGACCCGCCGCAATCTGGACGGGTACCTCGCCAGGCTGTCCCAGCGCTGGACCGAATTCCAGGCCCGCCCCGCGGGAGCGGAGGCGGAGTGAAGCGGCACATCATCCTGATTGGTCTGCCGGGATGTGGGAAGACCACGGTCGGACGCCTGGTGGCGGAGCGGCTGCGGGCGCCCTTCATGGACACCGACACGATCATCGTGCGCAAGACCCTCAAGACCATCGTGCAGATCTTCGGGGAGGAAGGTGAACCGGCGTTTCGCCGGCTTGAGACCGAGGCCATGCACAACGCACTGGCCGGTCCGCCCTGCGTCATTGCCCCCGGTGGTGGCTGGGCTGCGCAACCCGGGGCGCTGGAGAGCCTGGGCGACGACGAGCTGGTGATTTACCTCAAGACGCTGGCCCTGACCGCGGCGCGGCGCGCCGGCGCCGACGGCACCCGCCCGATGCTGGTGGGCGAGGACCCGGTCGAACGAATGCGGCAGCTCCTCAAGGAACGGGAGCCGTTCTACCTCCGGGCCCATTACGAGGTGAAGGCGGACACCAAATCTCCGGAGCAGCTGGCCGATGAGATCGTCGCGCTGTTCCGTGAGAGCGCCGGATGACTACCCCAACCGCCTGCGTTGCAGTGATTTAGCGATCGTCGTCTTGCCAACCTCGCCCGGAACGGGTTTAATGTTGGCACCCTGCGGTGGTCCTACAGCACCTGAAGCGAGACGCGATCGAGCCCATGGCAACCAAGAAAAAGGCCAAAGCCCCCACCAAACCGGCGACCCGGAAGAAGCCCACCCCGGTTCCGGCCGAGACACCGCAGCCGGTGAAGGCCGGCGGCAAGGCCAAGTCGACCAGGCCGGTGGTGCGGCGGCGTGCTGCAGCGGAGGCCATCGAAGTCGAGGACGGCGGAGCCGGTGGAGGAACGACGCTGGTGGTGGTGGAGTCGCCGACCAAGGCCAAGAGCATCGGCAAGTATCTGGGCCGGGGCTACGAGGTCAAGGCGACCATCGGACACATCCGCGACCTGCCGACCCGCAAGCTGGGGGTCGACGTCGAGAACGGCTTTCGCCCCGACTACGTCACTATCAAAGGAAAGACCCAGACTCTCGCGGACCTCAAGAAGGCGGCGAAGCGGGCCCGGGCAGGTTACCTCGCCACCGACCCTGACCGCGAGGGCGAGGCCATCGCCTGGCACGTGGCAAGCCAGCTCGAGACCAGGGCCCCGATGCATCGGGTGCGTTTCGAGGAGATCACCAAGGAGGCGGTGAAGGCCGCGATGGCGAAACCGGGCGTCATCAAGGACGACCTGGTCAACGCACAGCAGGCCCGCCGCATCCTGGACCGGTTGGTGGGTTACAAGGCCAGCCCGATCCTGTGGCAGAGCATCAAGACCGGCCTGTCGGCCGGCCGGGTGCAGACCGTGGCTCTCCGTCTCATCGTGGAGCGGGAGCGGGGCATTCGGGCCTTCAAGGCGGTGGAGTACTGGACCATCGCCGCGGAGTGCGCCCGGAAGGGCCAGGTCTTCACGGTGGAACTGAAGAAGATCGACGGCCACAACCCGGTGCTGTCGAACGAGGCCAGCGCCCGCCAGGTGGTCGACGATCTCGGCAAGCTGCCGTTCGTGGTGACCAAGGTCGAGAAGAAGCAGCGGCGGAAGCGTCCCGCGGCGCCGTTCACCACCAGTACCGTGCAGCAGGAGGCCGCCAAGAAGCTGGGCTTTTCGACTCGGCGCACCATGCGAGCCGCCCAGGACCTGTATGAGGGCATGGAGATCGGCGAGGATGCGCCGGCGGGCCTGATCACCTACATGCGGACCGATTCGGTACGGGTGTCGGAGACGGCCATCGAGGGCGTTCGCGGTTTCATCGCGAGGCACTACGCCAAGGCCTACCTCCCCGAGACCCCCAACCTCTATACCTCGAAGTCCGCCCGGGTCCAGGACGCCCACGAAGCGATCCGGCCGACCGACGTGCGACGCCGGCCTGAGCAGGTGCAGAAGTACCTCGAACCGGATCAGTTCCGGCTGTACCAGCTCATCTGGCAGCGTTTCGTCGCCTCGCAGATGAACCCGGCGGTCTACGACATGACGGTCGTGGACTTCGACCTCGGCCGCTATCTGCTTCGCGCCACCGGCTCGGTGATGATCTTCGACGGTTACCACGTGCTCTATACCGAGGGCCGCGAGGCGGAGGAAGGCAAGACCATGGACGACCTGCCGCCGATCCCGCCGCTCGAGGTCGGCGATCCGGTGGAGGTGCGCGCCATTACCCCATCGCAGCATTTCACCGAGCCGCCGCCGCGGTTCTCCGAGGCCAGCCTGGTCAAGGAACTGGAACGGCTGGGGATCGGCCGCCCGTCCACCTACGCCCAGATCATCAGCACCATTACCGCCCGCGAATACGTGAAGCTGGAGCTGCGGCGGTTCACGCCGACCGAGCTGGGAGAGACGGTCGAGCGCATCATGGTGGACCAGTTTCCCACCATCTTCAACGTCGAGTTCACCTCGCTGATGGAAACCGAGCTCGACAAGATCGAAGCCGGGGACCTGGGGTGGCAGCAGGTCCTGACCGATTTCTACGGGCCGTTCACCAAGGCCCTGGCCGCGGTCAACCTCTCGGCCATCGTCGCCGAGGCCCACGGCCTGAAGCCCGAGGAGCTGGAGAAGGAAGTGTGCCCCAAGTGCGCCGCCAAGGTCGAGCTGCGCACCGGGCGATTCGGCCCGTATTTCGCCTGCGTCAACTACAAGCAGACCTGCGACTACGTGAAGTCGCTCAAGAAGCAACGGGCCCCCGACCGACCCACCGAGGAGAAATGCCATCTCTGCACCGCGCCGATGGTGATCAAGACCGGCCGGTTCGGCGAGTTCCTGGCCTGCACCCGCTACCCCGAATGCAAGGGGACCCGCTCGGTGCCGCTGGGAATGAAGTGTCCCAAGTGCGACGTCGGTGACCTGGCGGAACGCCGCACCAAGCGGGGCAAGTCCTTCTGGGGCTGCCTCCGCTACCCCGCCTGCGATTTCTCCACCTGGAACCGACCCGTGCCAGACACCTGTGCCAAGTGTGGCTGGGTCGGCATGGAGAAGCGGTTTACCAAGGCGGACGGGGAGACCCGCACCTGCCTCAAGTGCCAGCACCGGATCGTCGTGCTGGAACCCGAGGAAGCGCAGGCGACGTGAACCGGGGCGCCTCCGGCGCCCCACCCGCCCCCGGTGAGGCCACACCGGTGACGGTGGTCGGGGGAGGACTCGCCGGCTGCGAAGCGGCCTGGGTGCTCGCGGAGCTCGGCCACCGGGTCATCCTGCGGGAAATGCGGCCGGCGGTCCGCACGCCGGCGCACCAGACCGAGCGACTCGCCGAACTGGTCTGCAGCAATTCCTTCAAATCCACCGAGCTGCATAACGCCCACGGGCTGCTCAAGGCCGAGCTGACCGGGCTGGGGAGCCTGCTGCTGACGGCGGCGACCGAGGCCCGAGTGCCCGCCGGGGCGGCACTGGCGGTGGACCGGACCGTCTTCTCGGAGCTGGTGGATGCCCGGATCCGGGCCCATCCCCGGATCACGGTGATCCACGGGGAGGTGACCGAACTGGTCTCCCCTGCCGTCATCGCGACCGGGCCCCTCACCTCGCCGGCACTCGCGGCCGCGATTCGGGACCGGCTGCTGAGCGGTTCTGCCGACGGTGGCCGCTCGATCGGGTCGGACCAGGCCGCCGCGCCGCCGGCGCTGTCCTTCTATGATGCCATCGCCCCCATCGTCAGCCATGAGTCCCTGGATCACTCCTGCCTGTTTGCGGCATCCCGCTACGGCA
>CALMOP010000079.1 GCA_937871775.1 uncultured Gemmatimonadota bacterium
GGAGCGCAGCGACCGCGCTTCGGTCATTGCGAGGAGGGAGCGCAGCGACCGACGAAGCAATCCCCGTTCCCCGTTCCCCCTGGCCCAGGCCAACCTAATCGGTGAAGTTGACGATCGTCATCCGGCCGACCCGGCGGGCGGTGCCGCCGTTCACGTGGGCCTCGATGTGATAGAAGTACACCCCGCTGGCGACCACCTGGTTGTTGCGGTTGCGCACGTCCCAGGACTGCTCGCCGCCGTAGGTGGTGCTGTTGTGCTCCAGGACGGTCACCAGCACGCCGCTCACCGAATAGATCCGGATGATGGCCTGCTCCGGCAGGTTCACGAACTTGATCACCTTGAAGGCGCTGGACTGCTCGAAGGCGTTGGTCACGTAGTACGGATCCGGCACCGTGTGGACTCGGCGGAGGTCGCTGTCGGTGACCGCCCGGTGGGTGTTGTTCGACTGGAAGGCCACGGTGACCGTGGCGCCCTGGGCGGCGAAGGGCCGGGTCACCGGGAAGAAGGCGTAGGAACCCTGGTCGCCGCCAAAGCCCTTGCCGCCGCTGATGGCGCCCACGTAGTCACGCAGCGACCAGACCACCCCGGCCGGCAGGGTGCTGGTCTGGATCAGGTAGGTGTTGCCGGCCAGGTAGAACGCGAACCCGGTCCCGGTGCTGGTCGAGGTCTGGAAGTCATTCAGGCTGGTGGCCGCGAAGGCGATCGGCCCCAGTGACGCTTGGCGGACCAGCGGGTATAACGGGCCGTCGGTGGGGTCATCCGGGCTGCCGCAGGGGATCTGCGCCTCGGCCGCGGCGAGGTGGCGCAGCGGCTCGACACAGTCGAAATCGGCGAGGGTCAGCTCGGGCCGGCCGTCGAAACTGCCCGCCACCGGCTGGGCGTTGGCCTGGGTCAGGATGCCGAAGCCGGTGTTCAGACCCCGCTCCGGAACTGAGTCGAGCGGCAGCCGGACATTGTGGGTCACATCCACCACGCTGTCGATCCGGCCCGGCGTGGCGGCGCTCCAGTAGACGTTGTAGTCCGCCGCGCGCTTGAAGCTGCTCAGTACCCCGTGAATTCTGCGATAGGGGGCGGGCAGGGTCAGCATGGCCAGCGGCTGGTGAATGACTTCGACCCCGGTGAGTTGGCCGGCGTTGTTGAAGCCGGCATTGCCGGGCAGGGCGCGGTCAACCTCCGGAGCCGCGCTCACGGCCCCGTTGCCGGCGTTGGGGTCGCTCCTGGTCTCGTTGCGCTGGGGTGAGGGGCCGTCGAACCAGCGGGTGCCATTGTAGCTGCAGTTCCCGCCGGTTCCGAACCCTGGGTCTTGATTGAAGCAGCCGCGGCCCCAGTTGCCGCTGTAGAAGTTCCCCGCCAGGGACACTGTGGCCTGGCCCCACAGCGCGAAGCTTGAGTCCCCGCCATAGAGTTTCGCCAGTGAATCAGTCGCTGGCACTGCCGGGAACAGCGCCGCGCCGGTGGCGGTCACGTCGAACCCATCCACCACCGGGATTACGAGGCGGGTCGTGTTCGAGCCCGACTGCGAGGTGAGATAGTAGCGCACCGGGATCGTGGGGTCGTCGTACGCCGAACCGGCGTCGATGCTGTCCAGGGTCAGGCTGAAGCTGCCCATGCCATCCAGGACCTTGCTCACGAACTCGCCGGTGAAGCTGATGGCCGCGCCGTCGGTCGCCGGGAACGGGCCGCTGAACCGTCCGGTGGTCGGGTCGATGGTCGGCATGGGGAACCGGTCATCGGTCCGGATCCCGCGGCCGAAGCTCTGGGTCGAGACCACCTGGCCGCTGCTGGCGTAGGTGGGGGCGCCGTGCACCGGGGTCACCCGCTTGCCCCCGCGAGGGGACTCGAGACTCGAGGCTCCGGCCTGGAACGAGTTCACGTCGAACGCGGTCACCGCGTAGAAGTACTCGAAGCTGTTCAGGGGGGCGCGGTCCACGTACACGAATGGCACCCCGGTGTTGGCGAGCGGGGGGCAGGCCGCGGGGGCGCATGGCCCGTTGGCGCCCCCGCCGAGAAGCAGAGTATCGGCCGCGGTGATGAGGACCTTGCCATTGGCCAGGGCCACCCGCTTGCCGAACTGCACCTGCACCACGCCGCCTGTGAGGTCCTGTTCGACATAGTGGGTCCGCGGCAGCCCGGGGCCGACGGGATCGAAGCCGCCAGCGGGTGTTGTCTCGGGGCAGCCGTTCCAGATGCTCAACTCCGGGGCGCATTCGTCGGTCGGATTGACCTGGCCGGCGTAGTCGCGGATGAGGGTCCCGGCGTAGTCAAACTGCGCCAGCAGTTGCATCGAATTGGGAGAGTCCCGCCGGCCCCGGTACACCCGGTACCCTTCCACGTCGAACTGCCGGAAGTTCGGATCGTACAGGGGATTGGGGTCTCCGTTCGGGTCCAGGGGCTGACTGGCGAGGCTGATGAACTGGTCCCCGGTGGTCTCGCTCGCCGAGGGTCGCCACAGCACCGTGACCTGGTTGTCGCCGGGAATGAGGAAGAAGTTGGGCGGTTCCGGCGCGAAGGGGAGCAGGAACTTGCGATCGAACACCGCCTGGGCCACCAGCGCCTTGCCGAGCAGCGAGCCGGGCACCGTGCTGATCTCGTCCTGATCCACCCGGCCGTTCCCGTTCAAGTCGCTCCGGAAGCCGGTGTACCCGGTCAGTGTGTCGATGGTGTGGGCGCCGCCTGCGAGTGTCGCTGGATCCAGGAAGATGCGTGGATCTTCGGGCCGCACCGCGCAGGGAGGAGTGCAGCCGTCGGTCCGCACCGGCGCGGCGAAGATGTACGCCACCGCCACCGATCCCGTACCGCCCGGTGGCAGAGTCAGGGGACCGGACGACTGAAAGAACCGTATGTCATTGGGAAAGGCGTTGTTGATGTTGCAGATATGGGTGACCGCCGGGTCGCCGGTGTTGCACTCGAGGTCTCCGGCATTCGGATCAGGAGTGCCCGACAGGTAGCGGTAGAGCTGCACGGCGTTACTCGGATCTGACCCGAGAGGAAAACTGCTGAAGAGGGTGAGACCGACGTTCCGCCCGAGCGAGTCCAATGGGCTGCTGAGATACTTGACCCCGACAAATCCCGAGCCGGCGAAGAAGGGCTGTGCGAAGATCGCCGGATCGAAGGTCCACCCCTCGGCGGGAGAGAAGGTGTTGTCGTAGGCGAAGCCGAGAGAAAACGGGACGTTCACCGATGCGAAGTTGAGCCAGTAGTGGGCGACGTCTGTGTCCACTATGAGGCCGGTGTACATCTTGCTGATCGTATAACCGCCGGGGGGCAGCGCGACACCGAATTTCGCCGCGTTCAGCTCGTGGAATCGCTGGCCCTCCGCGCACAGGATGTCCCGCATGGGTTTCCGGATAGCGGCATAGACCTGGCAGTCGCTCGCGGTGACGTTGTAGAAAGTGTAGATGAAGTAGACGACGTCCTCGTTGCCGGCGGAGAAATTCCACCCCATCCCCCGCACCTCCACCAGCACTCCCAGCGGGTGATATTGTGTACCAGTGTAGAGGGGGTTGCCGTCCCACATCAGGGTCCAGACATCACCCTGAGAGGCGCTCCGGTGCCTGCGGAGCAGCGGGTCGAAAAGCTGTTCTGTCACGTCGCCGTCAGGCACCAGGGCGGCGTCCGGCCAGTTCCTGATATCCTCCGGATCGGTTGAATTGTAAACCGACCTGATCTCCTCATATCCGCCATAGGTCGCACCGGCGGTATCCCCCGCCCAGTCTCCACCATCAGATCCAATGATGCCGGCAAACTGGGGGAACGAGTTGTAGATGTACTGGTCGGCGGTGCCCTTAGGCCAGAAGCCTCCGCCCGTCAGCCCGCTGTAAAGGGAGTCGACGCAGATGTCCCCGAAAGAGCTCATCCCGCAGTACACCCGGTTGATCGTGAGCGCGCCTATGGATCGCGCGAAGAGTCGGAAACCAGGACTGCTGCCGGGCCTGGGCCGGGCCACCGCAACATCGGGGGCCCATGCGGCGAGCGGCGCCACGACCAGGAGCACGGCAGCGATCCGTACCAGAAGCCGGCGCATCAGAAGGAGACCTCCACCCCGATCCGGAACCGTCGGGGCGTGCCCGTGAACGTGTGGAGGCCCTGCTCGAGGCCGTAGAAGGCATCGCTGGCCCGGCGCTGCTCGGCGATGGTAAACAGGTGGTCGCCGTCTCCGAAGCGTTCCTCGGCGCGGACGAGATAGACGCAGTTCGGGGCCGCCGGGCGCAGGTCCGCGGTCTGCCAGCCGGCGCAGCCCGACGCCGCCAGACCGCCGAAGCCGAGATCCAGCGATCCATCGTTCTGCCAGACCCTGTCGTTGGCGTGGGCCTCGACCGCGTAGGTCGCGCTGTCGGCGGCCCAGAAGGCCTGGTGGGCCCGGGGATCGGTGGTCCCATTGGAGCTTGGAAACACGCTGAGAACGTTGGCGAAGTTGAAGAGGTTCCGGGCATCCAGGTACCCCGTGACGTCGAGGCCACGGAGCCGGAAGCCCTTGGTCACCCGGAGGTCGAACTGCTTGAACATCGGGACCCGGGCCGAGTTCGTCGGGCCTTCAGCGATGCACCTGCCGGCCGCGGAGTTCCCCAGGCCGGGCTTGCAGGGGGTGTAGGCGGTCCCGCTGGCGAGGCGGAATACCGCGAAAATCCCGACATTCTGCAGGATCGCTCCCACGCTGGTCCCCTCGTGCCAGTGATTGGGGAAATTCAGGGCCAGTTGCCCCGCGAGGGTGTGGGGCCGGCTCCGCGCGGTGGGAGTGAACGCCTGGGGCGGGGGAAGGATGCTCCCGCCCAGCTCCCCGATGGCGATCGTGCCCCGCAGCGCGTTGCTGAAGGGGTCGGAGCCGGTGTTCTTCGCGTCCTGGTAGCTGTAACCCACGGTGCCGTTGAACAGGGTGCCGACGCGGCGGTCGAGCCGGAGATCGATCCCCCGGGTGTTGCCGAAGTCGGCGTTGGTGAACCGGGTGATCCAGACATTGTGGTCGGGGTACAGGGGATCGGGGAGCGACAGGCTCCGCCGGCTGGTATTCGACAGGTTGTCCTTGTTGTAGGCGGCGAGGTCCAGCACCATGTCGTCGCTGAAGGCATGGCGGACCCCGAACTCGAACTGGATGGTCTTGCCGAAGTCGAGGTCCGCGCCATCGCCGCCGGTGTTGACACCGGTGAGGATGAAGCCCCAGTCGGGGCTCTGCACCTGGTGGGCGTAGGAGAGCCGGAAGTTGGTCCGGGTGGTGACCGGGAACGACACCTGCACGTGGGGGCTCAGGTAGCCATGGCTCTGGTCCCGCTTGAACAGCGCGGTGGGATGGGACGAGTCGAACCCGGGCATGGTGGTCACCCGGGGGAACTCGGGGCGGCTGGCCCGGGAATCGTACCAGTCGTAGCGCAGCCCACCCACCAGCACCATGTCGCCGAGGTCGAGCCGGTTTTCGAGGTAGGCGTTCCACCGGATGGGCTCTTCGATAAAGGCATCGCCGCAACCGCAGGTCAGACCAGCGTCGTAGTAGGAGATGGAGTACTGGTTGATCTCGGCGCCCGCCTTCAAGCGGTTGTTCCGGTCCACCTGCCAGTCGAGATTGGAGCGCCCGACCAGCCGGTTCTCCTCATACAGCTCCAGTCCCCCCGCCGGCCCCCCGCTCTCGGCCCAGCCGGGGAGCCCGTAGGCGTTGTTGCGGTACTGATCCACCACCGAGTACTGATCGGTGTTGGTCAGGTCCAGCGGGGACACGCCGGGGCGGTCGAGAATGAAGTCGGTCACCCGCTGCTGAGTGATGGGAAAGTTGTCGAGGTCCCAGCGGAACTCGAGCGGCTTGATCAGCCACGCGCCGTAGCGGGTGGACGGCTCGCTCGACGGGTCGAGCAGGCCGCCGACAAAGCGGTCCTCCTGGTAGGACAGGTAGGTATCCAGCGCCAGGGCCCGATCGGCCGATTTGGTCAGATTCTGGGTCCAGTTGAGGGTGAAGACGTCGCTCCAGCTCCGTTCGCCCGTCAGATTCTGGGGGTTGTAGAGGCTCTGGTATGAGAAAAAGCGGCGCTGGTTCTGGCTCCTGAGGACGGTGAACCCCAGACGCGAGCCGGTGCCGTAGCTGTAGCTCAGCTTGCCCTGCAGCCCGTAGCTGGTGTTGGAGCTGGCGGGAAGCCGGATCCCGTTGCAGGCCAGGCCGTAGTTGCTGCGGATGCCGGGATTGGCGCTGTGGGAGAAGGCCGAACAGTCGCCGCGGTAGGCCGCCAGCTGCCAGATGTTCACATAGCTCGTGTCGGAGGTCGGCTCTCCCGGTTCGGCCGGTACCACCACGGTGGTGTCCAGGCCGACCTGAATGAAAACCGGGTACTGTGCTGCACCCTTCCCTGACTCGGAGGACTTCGCCCCGGTCAGGGTGCCGGAGACGAAGAAGGTCAGGTTCTTCGCGACCGGTCCGCCGAAGCTGGCCTCGAACCGGTCGAGTCCGACGCCGTGAGCGGACCCGAAGGGCTCGTCGGTTTCGTAGGACAGGGCACCGTGATAGCCGGTGCCGCCGGCCCGGGTCTGAATCGAGATCACGCCCGACTGAAAGTTGCCGAACTCCGCCGAGGTGGAGCCGGTGGTGACGGAGGCTTCTTCCACGGCGTTGGTGGGCACGATGGTCTCGCCACCCGGCACCGGGACACCATCGACGTAGGTCGCGGTTTCTTCCGGCCGCCCGCCCCGGATGGACAGCGCCCCGCCCCGGGAATTGGCGACCACGCCGGGCTGCAGGGCCAGGACCTGGGTCAGCCGGTCCACCGGCAGCCGGTCCACGTACGCGCCCTGCATGCGCTGCTTGGTGGTGACTTCATCGCGGGGGACCAGTTCGTTGTAGGCCGCGACCACGCTGATCTCCTTCAGCTCGACCGGTGCGGCTTCGAGGGCGAAGTCCTGGGTGACGGTGTGCTCCGCGAGGACCCTGAGGTGCTGCACCTCCATCGGCCGGAAGCCGATGAACTGGGCCCTGATGGAGGTGGGGCCGGCGGGGATGTTATTGAAGAAGTAGTAGCCGCGGGGATCGGTGAGGCTGTGGAAGGCGGTGCCGACGAGATCGAGTTGTGCCTCGGCGATCGGGTTGCCCGAGGCGTCGAGCACATGGCCCTCGATCTTGCCGGTGGGGGACTGGGCCGCGAGCGATGCCCCGCCGGTTGCCAGCAGGGCCAGCGGCAGCAGCCGGATGGCGACGGAGACTCCCTGAGGGCGGAATCGCGTCATGTCGGGCCCACCGTGATGCCAGGGAAACTCTACACAGGTGGCTTCGTTTCCGATTCGGTCATTGCGTGGCCCCGAAGGGGCCGAAGCAATCCCGTTATCTCCGAGCGGAGTTAGGGGGATTGCTTCGGGCGCTCCGCGCCCTCGCAATGACTGTTCGGGGGGCGCCCCGGCTTCACCAGCATATCACCGACCCCCGCCCTTGCGGAGGCCCTGCCGGGCGACAACCTTCTCAACGGTACGAGGCCACAGGCGCCGGCCTGACGGCTTCGGCCTGTTGTGGCACCAGCTTACGACGCACCGGTCCCGGGGCGGTGACCCCGCAGGTCACCGTCGGGAGGTGGGAACATGGACGACGGTCTGGTCACGCTACGGTTGCTCGGCGGGGTCGAGCTGGTGGGCCGCGACGGCCTCCCGGTGCGCCCGATCCTGGCCCAACCCAGTCGGCTCGCCGTCCTGCTTTACCTTGCCGCCGCCCAACCCCGCGGGTTCCACCGCAAAGCCACCGTCCGCGCGCTGTTCTGGCCAGAGGCCGACGGGCTGCACGCCCGGCAGGCGCTCAACCGGGCGATCTACGTGCTGCGGCAGGGACTCGGCCCGGTGCTGGTGACCCGCGGCGACGACGAAGTCGGGGTGGCGGAGGAGCGGCTCACGTGCGATGTGATCGGGTTCGAGCGGGCGCTGGATGGGGGGAACCTGGAAGCGGCGCTCGAGCTGTACCGCGGCGATCTGGCGCCGGGCTTCCTGGTATCGGACCTGCCCGACTTCGAACGCTGGCTGGACGCCACCCGCACCCGGCTGCGGGAGCGCGCGGTCGGGGCGGCGATTGCGCTGGCGGCACGGGAGGAAGCCGCCGGCAAGCTGGAGTTGGCCGAGCGGTGGGCCCACCGTGCGGCGGTCCTGGCGCCGTACGACGAGCGCGCCGCCGCGCGCCGCATTGCACTGCTGGACCGGATGGGCGACCGGGCGGCAGCGCTGCGGGTCTTCGAGGAGTTGCGGCGCCGGTTGCGGGAGGATCTCGACGTTGACCCCTCACCGGAGACCCTGGCGCTGGTCGACGCCGTTCGCGCGCGACAGGAGCCGAGGCCACCGGTGGAGCGCCCCGGGAACGGCCTCACCAAGTCGGATCCCGCCGAAGGCCACGGCGCCGAGGAGCGGGTCTCCCGGCTGGGGGCGGTGCTGGCTCCAGTCGAAGCGACTGCCATGGCTGCTGCGACGCCGACCGCGCCATACCTCGGACTGCCGCGGCCCGCTCTGGTCGGGGCGGTCACCCTGGCCCTTGCGGGGGTGCTGTCGGCGCTGCTGTTCCGGCCCCGGCCGCTGCTGCTCAGCACCACCCACGCGGTCCCGATCACGAGCGAGCCGGGCCTCGAGTTCCAGCCGGCGCTCTCACCCGACGGCAGCCTGGTGGCCTTCACGAGGGTTGACGGGCGGCGGAGCATCGTCGCGGTGCGCAGTGTGGGCGGCGCGCCGGGCGGGGGCGAGATCAGGCCGGCGGCGAGCGACCCGGAAAACCAGACCCGGCCGATCTGGAGTCCCAACGGCGAACGGGTGCGGTATGTGGGCTTTCCGCTGGCAGTGGGGCGACGTGAGCCCTTTACGGGGCCGGGGCGGAACGGCAGTGCCTACGCCTGGAGGGATGTTGATCGTCTGGGCGGGCCGCCCCGTGCACTGGAAGTCCCGCGGGAAACCCAATGGGTGGCCTGGTCGAGGGACGGTGCGCGGATCGCCTTCACCGTGGCGGAGAGCATCTTCGTTTCCGACTCGGCCAACCACCATACCCGACTGCTCGCGGTCCATCCGATGGCCTGGGGTCCGCACTCACTGGCCTGGTCGCCCGACGGCCGATGGATTGCCTACGTCAACGGCAACCCGGTCTGGCCCGCCGGCTGGAACACTGCCCCGGCGGAGGTCTGGCTGGTGGACTCCGAGACCGGAAAGCGAGTCCGGGTCAGCGACCCTGGCCATCTCAACGTGAGTCCGGCCTGGCTGGACGCCCGTCACCTGCTGTTCGTCTCGGATCTTGACGGACGGCGCGAGGTGTACGCGGTCGAGATTGGCAGTTCGGGCACGACGGGTCCGCTGCTGAAAGTGCCCGGGGGAACGGACGCGCATTCCATCTCCATCTCGGCGGATGGAGGACGGCTGGCCGTGGCGAAGTTCAGCGCCCGGCAAAACGTGCGCAGTTTCCCCCTCGCGGCGAGCCGGCCCCTCTTCGCTCACGAGGGCAGCCCGGTCACCTCCGGCTCGCAGGTGGTGGAGACCCATGACGTGTCGCCGGACAGCAAGTGGCTGGCCTACGACAGCAACCTGAACGGGGACGCGGACATCTTCAAGCTGCGGCTGGGCGGCGGCGGCGGCGGCGGCAGAGCGCCGGTGCCGGTCCGGACCGGCCCGACGGTGGACTTTTCCCCCCGGTGGTCGCCCGACATGCGGGAGATCGCCTACTACGGCGGGGAGGATGGCGACATCTGGGTCGTGGCGGCGGAGGGTGGTGAGCCGACCCGGCTCACCAATATGCCCGGCTCGGAGGAGCTGCCGCAGTGGGCGCCGGACGGGCTCAGCCTGGTGTTCCGGTCGGCTCAGACCGGGAGGAACGAGGCCTGGGTGGTGACCCGGGAGCGCATCGGGGGGCCGTGGAGCGCGGCCCGACAACTGACGGACTTCGGGTGCGCGTACCAGGTCTGGGCCCGGGATGGCTCCGGGGTGATTTGCGGGCGGCCCGACCAGACGACCATGACGCTGGTCTCGCTTTCCGGGGCCGTGCTATGGCGGCGTGATCTGGCAGCTTCCGGACTGAGCAGGCTGGGACCGCCAGCGTTGTCCCCGGACGGCAAGACGCTCTACCTCCGTGCCGCCCGCGGGAGCGAGGCCGGCATCTGGGCCCTGCCGCTGACCGGTCGCGCCCCGCGGTTGGTGGTGACGTTTGAGGACCCGGCTCTCCTGGTGCAGAGCTATCCCGGAACGATCAACGTGACCCGCGACCGGCTCTACGTCACCGTGGGCGAGTTCGAGAGCGATGTGTGGGTCATGGACTTGGTGCGGCGGTAAGGGCCGGCGCCGGCGAGAAGCTCCGGCTCGGGCCCGGCGGGATTGCTTCGCGGCCTTCCCTCGCTCCGCTCGGGACAAGGCGGCCGCTCGCAATGACTGCCATTTTCCGGGACCCGGTGCCAGTCATTGCGAGGGCGCGGCTGGTCCCGAGCGGAGCGAGGGACGCGCCCGTGGCAATCCGGTCGGGTACCGGAGACGTCCTCAAGGGGCTTCGGCTCGGCCCTGACTGGATTGCTTCGCGGCCTTCCCTCGCTCCGCGCCGACCTTGGGGTACCGCCTCCTCGCCTTCTCTCCTTCTCGCCTCCTCGCCTCCTCGCCTTCTCGCCTTCTCGCTCCCTCGCCTCCTCGATCACCGCTTCAGGTCCATCACCCAGATGTCGCTCTCGGAGTCATCAACGGTGAAGTAGATCCCCTTGGGGCCGACGTTGAAGGCGCCCATGAAGAAGTTGGGCCGGCCGGTTCCATCCAGCTGCACCACCTGGCGGGGCTTGCCGCCGGCCCGGGGCCAGGCCCAGAC
>CALMOP010000080.1 GCA_937871775.1 uncultured Gemmatimonadota bacterium
AGGCGGTAAGGCGGTAAGGCGGTAGGGCGGTAGGGCGGTAGGCTAGGAACCCATCGACTTGTAGAGCCCCCACGTGAGTTTGCCGGCCTCATTACGCAGGGCGTCCAGGGTTTCGAATTCGAGCTCGGACAGGAATCCGAGATCTCTTGCCAGACGGAGCAGATAGGAGAGTTCGGAAAGTGTCCCCAACGCAATATCGAGGTATCGCCGAAACTCGCGGCGCCCTCGCTTCGCCGAGCCTTCGGCAATGTTGGTCGCCGCCGAGGCTGCCGCGCGGCGGGCCTGAGCAACGAGGCCGTAGATCTCGCTCCGCGGCCATGTGGCCGTCGCCAGATAGATCGCGCGCGTCAGTTCGTGGCAGCGTTGCCAGGCTTCAAAGCGCTCGTAGGGAACCATGGGACGGAAGCTCCTATGGTGGTATCAACGCAGGATCAACTGAGGGGCGGGATGGCGGTAGGGCGGTACGGCGGTATGGCGGCAAGGCGGTACCGTCCTACCGCCATACCGCCGTACCGCCTTACCGCCCGCCCCCCGGCTTCACCCTCATCGAGATCTTGGTGGTCATCACCATCATCGCGATCCTGGCTGGCCTGGTTTCGCCCATGGTCTTCCGCCATGTCGGCGATGCCCGGGTCACCGCGGCCCGGGCCCAGATCGAGACCTTCGGTCTGGCGCTGGACACCTACTACATGCATAACGACCACTATCCCTCGACGGCGCAGGGATTGGACGCGCTGGTACAGGTGCCATCCGGGGACCCGCCGGCCCGGGACTGGCGCGGACCCTATCTCCGCAGCGGGATCCCACTCGACCCGTGGGGCACGCTGTACCACTACCAGAGCCCCGGCACCGCGAACCCGACCAGCTACGACCTGGTGAGCTACGGCCGCGACGCCCGACCCGGTGGCAACGGCGACGATGCCGATCTCACCTCCTGGGGCGGTTCGCAGGTCAGCCCGTCTGCCCGTCTGCCCGCCCCCCCGTCCGCCCGTCCGCCCACATGAAACGGTTCCAGTTCCGGGCCGCGGGTCCGGATGGTCGGCTCAGCCACGGAGTGCTGGCTGCGGATGGGGTTGCCGAGGTCGACAGCCTGCTCCGATCGCGGGGCCTCGTGCCCATCGTGGTGGTGCCGTCGGTCTCCGGCCCTGGGCGCGGCGGCGGGAGCCGTCGTGACCTCGCGATCGGGTTTCGGAGTCTGGCCACCCTGGTAGGAGCCGGAGTGCCGCTCGACCGGGCCCTGGCGGCAACGGCAGAGTTGCCGGGCGCGCGCCTGGGCGATGCCCTGAGCGAAGCCCGTCGCCTGCTGCAGGACGGCAAGCCGCTGTCGGAGGCGCTGACGGCCGTCGATGGCGGCATCCCCGCCGCGGTCCTCGGCATCCTCCGCGCCGGCGAACGTGGCAGTCGGCTCGGACCGGCGCTGGAGCAGGCGGCTCTGCAGCTGGAACAGGAGGCGGAGCTCCGGACCCGGCTGGGGCAGGCGCTCGCCTATCCGGTGGTGCTGCTGGTTGCCGGGAGCGCCTCGGTCATTGTCCTCGCGACGGTGGTGCTACCCCGCTTCGCGGCCTTGCTGACCGACCTGCGTCAAGCGCTCCCTCCGGCGACCCGGCTCTTGCTGGGTCTGTCGGACCTGCTGGTTCGCTATGGCGCCGCCATCGGGTTGGCGATCGCGGCAGCCGCCGCGGCCGCCATAGGCTATCTGCGGACCCCCGCCGGGCGGTTGAGCGCCCACCAGCTGCTGTTGCGGCTCCCGGTGATCGGGCCGCTCCGCGCCAACCTTGCCACCGCGAGAGTGGCCCGCGCGCTCGGGGCCATGCTGGTGGTGGGCGTACCACCGCTGGCGGCGCTGGAAGCTGCCGAGCAGGCAGCGGCCGACGCCGGCATCGCCACCCGTCTTGCCGCAGCGCGGCGTCGAGTCGCGGAGGGTCAACCGATCGTGAAGGCGCTGGCCGCCGAGGGGGCGCTGAGTGGAGCGGCGCTGCAGCTGCTCGGGGTGGGTGAGTCGTCGGGCCGATTGGGGGAGCTGGCGGTCCGCGCCGGCGACCTCGCGGCGTTCCAGTCGGAGGCCGGGCTCCGGACCGCCTTGAGCCTGGTCGAGCCGCTGCTGGTGGTGCTGTTCGGCGGCCTGGTCGCGTTCGTGGCGGCGGCACTGCTCCAGGCGGTCTACAGTTTGAGGCCGCTGTGAGGGCGGGGGGGCGGTATGGTGGTACGGCGGTAGGGCGGCCGCCCGGCGCCACCCTGCTCGAACTCATGGTGGTGCTGGCCATCATCGGAATGATCAGTGGGCTGAGTCTGGTCAGTCTCCAATCGCTCAGGCCCACCGTGGCGGCGGTCACCCGGGAGCGGTTCCGCGCCGCGCGGGACTCGGCAGTGCGGACCGGGCGTACGGTGGAACTCGGGTCCGATTCCACGGTCACCCGGTTTCTTCCCGATGGACGGGGATTAGGAGCAGAGGTGGACCCGGTAACGGGGGAGTGGCGCGATGGGCGGTAGGGTGGCTCTCGGCAGTTGGCTCGGTCTCGCGACGCGGTCATTGCGAGGCCCCGCAGGGGCCGAAGCAATCCCCGGAACTCCGAGCGGAGTTGGGGGGATTGCTTCGGGTGCTTCGCGCCCTCGCAATGACTCCGGGGAATCACCGGAGCCGGTGCCGATCTCCCGGAGGCAGCGCGGCGCGGTCCTGCTCGAGGTGCTGATCGCGCTCACCGTACTGGCGACCGCGGGAAGCGCCCTGGTGACTCTGCTCGACCGGGCCGTCGCGGCACAGGTGGCGGCGCGGGAGAGCGAGCGACGCATCGAGAGCGCGGACCGCCTGCTGACCGCGCTGTCGCTGCTGAGTCGGGCCGATCTGGAGCAGCGTATTGGAGTGCATCGGGTCGGCGAATTCATCGTGCGGGTAGAACGCCCCGAGCCGACCCTGTTCCGGGTGGCAATCGCAGCCGCGGAGACCCCCCTGGAGGCCATGCTGGTGACCGTGGTGTACCGGGCCCCGGTTGAGGTGGGGGCTACGAGCCCCCCGATCCTTTCGACCGCCCGCGCATTTGCCCGTCCGTCCATCCCCCCGACCGCCCACCTGTCCGTCCGCCCGTCTGCCCGTCTGTCCGTCCGCCCGTCGGTCCGTTTCTCATGACCCGCATCCGACGCACTCCCGGCTTCACCCTGGTGGAAGTGCTGGCCGCGCTGCTGCTGTCCGGCGTGGTGGCTCTCCTGGTCGGCCGAGTGGTGAGCGTGGTAACCAGCGCGGCTCGAAGCCTGACAACTGAGCGGACCCGGTTGGATCGGGAGCAGAATGGCCGACGCTGGCTCCAGGTCGCGTTCCGATCGCTCGAAGCGGGAGACAGCCTGGGCGGCTTCGAGGGCCTGCCGGACCGGGTGAGCTTCACCAGCTGGCTGGCCCAGTCGGGCGGCTGGTTCGAGCCCACTCGGCTCGTACTGAGCGCCGATTCCGGGCGCCTCGTCGCCCGGCTCCCCGGCAGCAGAGTTGTCCTCCGCGACTCGGTGTCCAACCTGGAGCTGGATTATCTGCTCGAGCCGGGCGCCCGTACCCACTGGGTCAGGCAATGGATCTCGCCACTCTCGGCGCCGCTGCTGGTGCGGCTCCGGCTTACCCGCTCGATCGCCCGGCCGCTCCTACCGCCGTACCGCCCTACCGCCTTACCGCCTGCCGTCGACACCCTCCTCTTCCTGATCGGGTCCCGAGGATGAACCGGCACGGCTTCGCCCTGCTGCTGGTCCTGTGGCTGCTGGTCGCGCTCACCAGCCTGGTCGGCGTGTCCGTCGCGGATACCCGGAGCGGCACCCTGACCAGCCTCAACCGTCAGGCACTGACGCGGGCGGGCTGGGCCCGGGAGGCCTGTCTCTCAATCCTGCTGGCGCGCTATCCGACTCTGCGTACGCTCGACCGCATCGACCTGGGGGTGGGGACATGGTGTCGAACCGATCTCGATGATCCAGGCCGCCGGCTCAACCTGAACCGGGCCAGCCGTGAAGCGCTGACGCTGCTGCTGGAGGATCCGGTTCTTGCCGCCCGACTGGTGGCGGCGCGTCCCTTCCCGGCGGTGGAAGCCGTCGAGCGCATCCCCGGCATGGACAGCCTCACCGAGCGCCGACTGCTGCTGCTGGCGACGGTGCGCGGTGCGGGCAGGGTGAACCTGAACCTGGCCCCGGTCGAGGTCCTCAGGGCGGTGCCCGGGCTCGGAGCCGACGGCGCCGCGGCGGTCCTCGGCCTTCGGCGGGGCCAGCCCCTTTCCTCTATTGACGGGATGCTGGGGGCTCTGCCCACCGGGATACGGGGTCGTGTGATGGCGGTGTATCCGGCCTTCCTCGCCTCGGTGACGCTGGAGGCCAATCCAGTGATTGCCACTCTCGAAGGTCACGCCTCCACCCGGGACCTGGTAGCCCGGGAGACGGTCACCCTGGTGCCGGCCGGCTCGCGGCTCGCGGTGATCCGCCGGGAGGTCGAGTGAGGCCGCTTGAGGCTCGGCTCTCCGCCGGCGCACTGTGCATCGAGGATGGGGAGCGGACACCGTTTGTCGATGCGGCGTCCCTTGTCGCCGTGGTCGCCGGTCTCAAAGCCGGCAAGGCCCGACGGCTGCGCGTAATCGTCGAGCCGCCGCTGCTGCAGCGCCGCACTCTTGTCGATCTGCCACCGGTGCGGCGGCCTCAGCTCGAGGCGCTCATCCAGCATGCACCTGGTCGCTACTTCCGTCAGAACGGGCACCCCCTGGTCAGCGCCGCCACCTGGACTATGGAAGGCACACCACCACGACGGGTGGCGCGGGCGGTCGCGCTCGAGGCCGATGTCGCGGCCGCCGTAGTCGAGGGCTCGATCCAGGGCGGCTGGCGGCTCGAAGACATCGTGGCGGCCGGCCATCCAGACCTCTCGCTGTTACCGCCGGCGGAGCGCACCAGGCGCGCCGGCCTCAGCAGGCGCCGCGAGCTGCGGCTCGGGGGCGCCGTCCTGTTGCTCTGGCTGGCTGCGCTGCCAGCGGTGGGTTGGTCGCTGCACCGCCGGGAGGCGGCGGTCGACGCCGAGCTGGGGCGACTCGAAGAGGCCCGGCGGGCGCTGCAGACTGCCCGGCAGGCGCTCGATTCTGCTGCGGCCATGATTACCGGGATCGATGGCGCCGCGGCCGCGAGGAACCAGTTGATCCTGGGGCTCGCCGATCTGCTCGGTGGCCTGGGTGACTCGACAGTCGTGACCGCGGTGACGTTGGATGCGATGGGTAGCGGAGAGGTCTCGGGTCGGGCCCCGGATGCGCGGAGCGTCGTGGCCCGGGTGAGCCAGGTCCCCGGACTGGCGACCCCGCGTCTGGTGGCGGGCGGCTCTCGGGACTCCACCGCCGGGCGAGTGCTGCAGCAGTTCACCATCCACCTGGGAGTCGGCAATTGATCGGTTCTCGGGATCGTCGAGCCCTCCTGGTCGGTGCGGGCGCGGTCGCCCTGGTGCTCACCGCGCGCCTGGTGCCCACGGCGCTCCGGGACCTCGCGGCGGCGCGGGAGCGGCTGGCCGTGTCAGAGCTGCTGCTCCAGGAGACCCGAACCGCGATCCGGGATCTGCCCACACTCGAAGACTCGGCCCGGGTGCTCACCGCCAGGGTGGCGGCACTGGCCCCACGGCTGCTCGATGCCAGCAGTGAATCCGCAGCGCTGGCAGAACTCTCGGGCCGACTGGGGACGGTGCTCGATCGCCACCAGGCCCGGCTGCTCCGACTGGACCAGCTGCCGGACTCCCTGACCGCCGGCGCGCTCTGCGAGGTGCGGGTGGCACTGGGATTCGAATCGGACCTCCGCGGCGTGGCGGGGGTGCTACAGACGCTCGCCGAGGGAGCGGTGCTGCTGGTACCGGAACGCATCACGGTGAACGCGGAGAATCCCTTCGTGGCGCCGACCGAACCGGAGCAACTGCAGGTCGAACTCCGGCTCACTGCCTGGTATCTGCCGCGGGGGAGGGGGGCATGATCCGGAACCTGTCCAGGGCTGCGCTACTGCTGCTGGGGCTCGGTGCTCCGCTGGCCGCCTGGCGGGCCGGGACCATCGATCAGGTGCCGGAGTCTCCAGCGCTTAAGCCACCGGCAGGTCCGTCCCTGCTCTCGGCCGACTCGCGCGATCCCGGCGGCCTCACCCGCTTGGCCCAGACCCGGACCCCATTCCGGCTGGGTGGCCTCCCGCCGGCGAATCGCTACGGGGCGACTCCCGTGGTGCCGCCGTCGGAAGTGCCGCGGCAGCCGCGGCCCGCGCTGGTCCTGACCGGGATCCTGTGGGGTGCGGAACCGGCGGCCATCGTGGAGGGGATTCCGGGGCGGGACGGTCCCGTGGTGCTGCGAAGTGGAGACGTCGCCGGGCCGATCCGGGTCGAGAGCATCAGTGAGTCCCGGGTGGTGCTGGCCGGCATGGATACCATCTGGACTCTCGCGGTCCGGGAGCCATGGCGATGACAGTCCGACCGTTGCTGGGGCTGATCCTGCTGGCGCTGCCAATTGCATCGGCCGTGCCTCAGGAGCCGGCCGAACTCCGGGCCGTGGGCGACAGCGTGACGCTGCACTTCATCGACTCCGATCTCCGGGCCGTGGTCCAGGCGCTGAGCCGATACCTGCCGAAACCGGTGGTGGTGAGCGTGCTGCCGGCGGTGCGCGTGTCGCTGGAGACCCCGACCGCCGTGCCGCGGGCCCAGTTGCCGGGCCTGCTCCGGCGGGTGCTGGAATCCCAGGGCCTGCAGTATCTGGAAGACAGCAGCAGCATCCGGATCGGGCCAAGAGCGGACGGTCAGACGGGCGGGCGAGCGGGCGGTCAGTCCGACACCGCGCTGGTCCAACTCTTCGTCATTCGGCTCAAGCATGCTCGAGCCGCCGACGTCGCCGCCACGGTCAACTTGCTGTTCGGGGGCAGCGGTGAATTCTCTGGACAAACAGGCTTCCAGGACGGCACCCTCTCCGACGAACTCCGTCGTCAGGCTACACCACCTGCCGTCCTACCAGCTGCCGCCCTACCGCCGGACCGCCCTACCGTCTTACCGCCCGCTTCCTTCGCCGGCCAGGTCACCATCGTGCCCGATGAACTCACCAATGCCCTGCTGGTCCGTTCATCGCCCCACGACTTCGAGGTGCTCAACGACGCGGTGGGGCAGCTGGATGTCCGTCCACTGCAGGTGCTGATCGAGGTGCTGGTGGTCGAGGCCCGGCGCAACAAGGACTTCTCGTTCGGCACCACCCTGTTTGTGCCGCCGCAGCAGCTGGACCCGGGTGACAACGGCACGGTAGGCGGGGAGACCGCTGCCATTGGCCTCGGCGACGTGGTGATTCGGCTGCTCAACCTGGGCCGCGCCAACATCGACGCCACGCTCAGCGCCTCGGAGAGCAAGGGCAATGTCCGGATCGTCTCACGGCCGGTGCTGGTGGCCTCCAACAACACCGAGGCCAGCTTCATGGTGGGGAGCCAACGGCCCTTCGTGCAGGTGAGCCGGCTGCTCCCCACCGACAACAACAACCAGGACCGGGTGGTGCAGTACCGCGACGTGGGCACCCGGCTCCGGGTCCGGCCCACCATCAACCAGGACGGCTACGTGTCGCTGGTGATCCAGCAGGAGATCAACGCCGCCACCAGCGAGGTCGCGTTCGACGCGCCGGTGATCTCCACCCGGGAGGCGGTGACCCAGGTGCTGGTGCGGGACGGCCAGACCCTCATGCTGGGTGGAATGCGGGACCAGCAGACCGACCAGTCCCGTTCCGGGGTGCCGGTCCTGTCCGGGCTCCCGATCATCGGCGGCCTGTTCGGATCCACCAGCAAGACCCGGAGCGAGACCGAGCTGTACCTGTTCATCACACCACGGATCATCCGAACCGACGAGGACGCGGATCGGCTCACCGAGCCGAATCTGCCCAAGGAGGCGGGAAAGTGAGCGATGAAGGCGGGCTGGCGGTACGGCGGTACGGCGGTATGGCGGAAGCGCAGGACGCCGGCAGTGTCTTACCGCCCTACCGCCTTACCGCCCTACCGCCTACGGCCCTACCGCCTCCGATCGTCGCCGTCTCGCCCGCCATGCGCCGCGCGGTGGACCTGGCCCGGCGTTTCGCGGCCTCGGAGCTGCCGGTGCTGCTGGTGGGGGCGACCGGCACCGGCAAGGAGGTGCTGGCTCAGGCCATCCATCGCTGGAGTGGTCGGGCTGGCCCACTCGTCGATGTGGACTGCGGGGCTATTGCGCCGGGCATGGTGACCAACGAGCTGTTTGGCCACCGGAGGGGTGCCTACACCACGGCGGTGGAGTCGATTCCCGGGCTGCTCGAGCATGCCGATCGGGGGACGCTGTTCCTGGACGAGCTGGCAAGCCTGCCGGCGGAAGGACAGGCGGCCCTGCTGCGGGTGGTCGAGACCGGTGAGGTGCGCCGGGTGGGGGACCAGGCCAAGCACCGGGTGCGGGTGCGGCTCATCGCCGCGGTGCAGGACCAAGTGGGCCGGATACTGGAGGAGCGGCGGCTCCGGATGGATCTGTACCAGCGGTTGGCCGGCACCATCATCTACCTGCCGCCGCTGACGGAGCGGGCCGAGGACGTGTGGCCGATGGCGGAGGGATTCGCGCTGGCCCTCGGCAGGAGCCTGAGGGCGGAGGGACGCCACGTGCTTGTCACCTATGCCTGGCCGGGAAACGGTCGGGAGTTGCGCCACGTCATCGCGCGGGCCGCCAGTCTGCAGGAGGCCGGCACCCTCTCGGCCGAGACGCTCGCCGAGGCGATCGACCTCGGAGCCCAGCGGGTGACGTCGAGCGACATCTCGCTGCCGGGCTCCGACGCCGAGCCCAACCCTCTCCGGGCCGAACTGGAGCGGGTGTGCCAGGCCAACCAGGGCCGCACCGATGACATCGCGGTGGCCCTGGGGATCAGCCGGGCGACCCTGTACCGCCGGCTGCAACGATTCGGGATGCGGTTGGAGGAGTGGCGGGAGGGGGAGCCAGGTCTTTGGGTAGGCCTTGACCATCGTCTCACCGTCTCACCCGTCTCATGAGACGGCGTGAGACGAGCTGAGACGCGCGCCGGGTAGCCACGGCTAAGTCGTTGAATGGCAACGCGCGGTTGTGGCGCGAGTGGGGAATGGATCTTGACTATCTGGAGGCTCGACCTTCCTCCGGAGTCACCAGTGCCTCGTACTCGCCTCGGCCATGCCTCGCTGTGCTCGACAGTTCTTGTCGGGGTTATCGCAGTTGTCCCTGCCGCCGGTCAGCAGGGCGGGCTTTCCACCGAGTGCGCTGGAGACTGCACGACCTACGCGGTGTCGGTGACCCCGGACGGAGGCAGTATCTCGGCGCCGGCCCTGGCCAGTGGGAACACCACCACCTTCACGGTGACCAATACCGGCTCGAACAACACCTCAACGTACGCGCTGACCTGTTCTCCACCTGCGGGGGGCGCCAGCTGTAGCGTCAGCCCCACCCAGGTGACCCTGGCCGCCGGAAACAGCGCCAACGTAACGGCCACCTACAGCACCGGGCCTGCAGGCATCGCCCGGATGCTGGCCGATGCCAGTGATGGAGTCCACAACGTGGCCGACGAGGGGTACAAGGACGTGACCATGACCGGCCTCGGGCGCCCGGTGGTGTCCACGGCTCCGACCAACAGCACCTATCGCAACGTGGCCCAGTGTGTAGCGGCGTGTTTCGACGGGACCTACACCTATTCCACCCCGGCGTATGTCTCACTCAATGGCCCGCGTTCGGCCACGCTGATGTACAACAGCTCTACCCACAAGCCGATCCCGGTGGTAACGGTCGATGCCAGCGAGAACCCCCAGACCACCCCGGCGCCGACCACCTACTCCATTCAGCTGCAGCGCTCGGGGACGTTCCTGACACTTCGGAATGGCGCAACCATCGCCTACTTCAGTCGTCACAGCTCCGGCCTCACCCGGCTGGCGGCGGCGTTCGACGCCCAGGCCAACGGCCTCGGCGCCGGAGCCTACACCGTCAGCGCCATCGTGACGTCGTACTACAGCGGCGGCGCGGTGCTCTCGGCCACGACTTCGGTGAACGTGCTGGTCAACAACCAGAGCGGGAGCATGTTCGGCGCGGGCGTCAGCCTGGGCGGTTATCAGCGGCTTCTCATCGTCGGAGGTACCGTCGTGATCGCCGAGGGGGACGGGTCGCTGGCCTACTACGCCGGCGGACCAACCGGCCCTTTCACCCGGCCTGCGGGTTCGAGCGCAACTCTTACGTACGTGACAACCCCGAGCATCCTCTACCGCAGGACCTATCCCGATGGCTTCAAGGTGGAATTCAGCAGTGTGGGCCGAATGCTCCGGGCCATCGACAAGTTTGGCAACACCACGACGTTCCAGTACAAGGCGGCGCCCAGCGACTCGCTCCTGAGCAGCATCCGAATGCCGCTGGGAGACAGCATCGGCTTCTGTTATGGGGGCGGGGCCTGTACCGCGGGGCTCCTTACCAAGATCACCTCCCTGCCCGGCGGGGCTGCAGCCCGGATCTCCACGGTCCTGACTGACGCCTCCCGCCGCATCATCCGGATCACCGACCCCGACACCAAGTCCGACAGCTTGGGCTACGCCACCAACGGCCTGCTAGCCCAGATCTATGACCGGGCCCGGAGCGTCACCGACCTGGCCTATGACAGCCTGTACAAGGTCCAGACTGCCCAAGCGCCCCAAACGACCCTCTGGGACGGCACCACCGGCCGGGCCATGGTGACCGTGACGCCGCCGGAGCGGACGATCTGGCAGCCAGCAGTGCCTGGTACTACGCTGGCGGCGCCCAAGGCGGGTATTGCGGCCGATACCTCGCTCAAGGCCCTCATCACGGACCCGTTGG
>CALMOP010000081.1 GCA_937871775.1 uncultured Gemmatimonadota bacterium
TCCACCCGGGGAGAAGCTCGGACTAAAGGCATTCTCGGTTCCTGGCAACGGGTGAACTTCAAGTTCGTCGAGCCTGCGGGTATAGAGGCGTCCAGCTCCGGTCGAGTCGCTGCCGCCAAAGATGATGATGGAGCCGTCGGGTGAGATGGCCGAGCCACCGTCCGCGCGGACACTTCCTGTGAGCACCTGCATGCGGATGACCGGCGCCGGTGGTACCCGCCGGCTGAGCCAGCCGGCCCCCACTCCCAGCGCGAGCGCCATCACCGCAACGGCGGCGACGGCCGTCGGTGCCACGGCTCTCGCCGATCCTGGCGCGGCGCTGGGCAGGGGCGGAGCGATGACTCCGCCCCTGCCTGCCAGCGCCTCGGCGAACTCATGTGCCGAGTGGAACCGGTCGGCGGGGAGCTTGGCCAGCGCCTTGTGGATCGCCGCGGCGACGTGTGGCGGCACCGTCTCCCGGGCCACGCTGACGAGCGGCGCCTTTTCGGTGATCACCTTGGCGACGATCGCCTGGGCGGTGCTGCCGGTGTACGGCGGATCCCCGGCGAGCATCTCGTAGAGCACGGCCCCCAGCGAGTAGATGTCGCTCCGGGCGTCGAGCTCCCGGTCGCCCATGGCCTGCTCGGGACTCATGTAGTGCGGGGTGCCGAGCGAGAGGCCGGTCTCGGTGAGCCGGCTGCCGCCGGCCTGGCTCACCGCGAGCGCGATCCCGAAGTCGGCGACCAGTGCCTGGCCGTCGTGCAGGAGAACGTTTTCAGGCTTGATGTCCCGGTGAATCACCCCGCGGCGATGGGCGTAGTCGAGTGCCGCGGCGACATTCCGGGTGATCTCGATGGCGTCCTCGATGCCGAGCTGCTTTTCCCGGTCGAGGCGACCGCGCAGCGTCTCCCCTTCGACGAAGGGCATGACGTAGTAGAGAAACTCGGCGACTCGGCGGCTCGGTGCCTGGGCCGAAGGGTTGGGCCCCGACGCGGAGACCTCCGCAGCCCCGGAATCGTGGAGCGGCAGGATGTGCGGATGCTGCAGGTTGGCGGTGAGCTCGATTTCCTTGAGGAATCGCTCGCCCCGATCATGGCGGCGAGTTCCGGCCGGAGCACCTTGAGCGCCACCTGGCGGTTGTGCCGGACGTCGTGGGCCAGGTACACCGTCGCCATCCCGCCGTGGCCGATCTCCCGCTCGATGCGATAGCGGTCGGCGAGCATCTCGCCGGTGAGGAGGAGCGGGTCGGTCATGTCGGCCTCATCAGGCTCTTCTGTGTCAGCTGGCGGGTGTCAGCGGTCGGCGGTCAGTCGTCAGTCGTCAGCCGTCAGCCGTCAGCTGGCGCCATTGGGGCTCTTCCCAACAGTCATTGCGAGGGCGCGGAGCGCCCGAAGCAATCCCCCCAACTCGGCTCGGAGGTCAGGGGATTGCTTCGGCCCCTTCGGGGCCTCGCAATGACCGAATCGGAGACGAAGCCACCTGTGCCGAGTTTCCCTGGGGTTTCCAGCGGCCCTGCCAAGGTAGAGCTGGGGGAGCGGACCGTCTAGATCGGCCGCCGGTTGCGAAGCAGTCGCAGCGCTCCCCGTATGCCCCCGAGGCGCTCCCACCATCTGGGCGCGAAGGCAAAGCGGAGAAACGCGTCCCGGTCCCCCATGCTGGCGGCATCATAACCGAACCACCACGGCTTGCGGATGCCATCCAGAAGATCGGTCCCCACGAACCGGGGGCGGCAGACTTCCTGGAACCCCAGCTCGCCATGACTCCGCCCCAGCCCCGATGCCTTCTCGCCCCCATGGGGAACTTCGGCGGTACCCACGTGGCAGGTGGCGTCGTTCACCAGCACGGCGCCGGCCTGCAGCCGGCGCGCGACTGACCGGCCCCGCTTCCGGTCGCGGGTCCAGACGCTCGCGGACAGGCCAAAGCTCGAGTCGTTGGCGAGGCGCACCGCGGCGTCCACATTGTCGACGGCGACCACCGGCATGAGGGGACCGAAGGTCTCCTCGCGCCACACCGGGGCGTCGAGTGGCACGTCGGTGAGCACCGTCGGCTCGAAGAAGGTCGGCCCCAGGTCCGGCCGGCGGCGACCGCCCAACCGGACCCGGGCCCCGAGCGCGACGCTCGCGGCCAGTTGCCGCTCCAGCTCCACCAGCTGGGACTCGCGGATGATCGGGCCCAGGTCGACGCCGGGCTGACTCCCGGGACCCAGGACCAGCATGCCCACCCGCTCGAGCAGCCGCTGCACGAAGGGCTGGTAGAGTGGTCGTTCCACGATGATCCGCTTGGCCGCGACACAGGTCTGCCCGCCATTGGTGAATCGGGCCCAGATGGCTCCGCTGACCGCCCGGTCCAGGTCGGCGTCGGCCAGGACCAGAAACGGATCGCTGCCGCCCAGCTCCAGGTTCACCGGGGTCAATCGCTCGGCCGCGGCCACCGCCACCCGTCGGCCCGTGCTCACGCTTCCGGTGAAGAAGACCTTGTCCGGTCCGGCCTCGATCAGCGCCGCGCCGACCCGACCGTCGCCCGCCAGCACCTGGCACAGGTCGGTCGGACATCCGGCCGCATGCAGCAGTTCGACCCCGCGCAGCAGCGTCCGCGTGGTATACTCGCTCGGCTTGATCAGCACGGCGTTCCCGGCCAGCAGCGCGGGCAACAGCTCGCCGAACGGCAGCAGCAGCGGGTAGTTCCACGGCGAGATGATTGCGACCACGCCGAGCGGATCCCAGTGCAGCCAGCCCCGCTTCCCCAGGAGGGCGGGATTGCCCGGGCGGATCCGGCGCGGACGGAGCAGTCGGGCGGCCGCGCCCCGGGAGTAGCGTGCCAGGTCCAGGGTCACCGCCACGTCGGTGAGCAGCGCTTCGACCACCGGCTTGCCGGTTTCCCGGGTGATCAACCCGGCCAATTCCTGGCGCGCATGATACAGCTGCTGCTGGAATTGCTCGACCACCCGCTTCCGATGGGCCAGCGGGGTGCCGGCCCAGACCCGCTGTGCTGCCCGCGCCCGGGCCAGGATCCCGGGAAGCTCTTCAGGGGCCGTCGCGGGCGTTTCCGCGAAGGCGGTGCCGGTCGCGGGGTCGATGGCCGGGATGGTGCGCATGTCCGGAAGGTAACTCGCTCACGGAACCGCACTAAAGGCGCGATCTTCCAATTCCGATATTCGGACCCTAGAATTCGGACCTTGGAATACCGTCTGGACCTCAAGAACGGATGAGAATGGTGCTCACGTATACGTTGCCGTTGCTGGCGAGCCTGCTCGGGGCGCAACCGCCGCAGGTCGCCCAGGATTCCGGCGCGGCCGCGCGCCGCATCGCCGCATCGGTTACTCTGGCCGCCCAGGAGTACGCGATTGGCGTGCACGCGGGTCGGGTGACCGCCGCCGCCGAGGTCGAGGAGGCCCGGCTGTTTCTGGTGGAAGCCCGGCGGCTGCTGCCGTCGTTGCCGGCGCACGTCGCGGCCGCGGCCGGTCCGGGGCTGCAGCACCTGCTGGAGCTGGTGGATCGGGTAGCTCCACCGGACTCGGTGGCGGCGGTCGCCAACGCGGTCACCACCGATCTGGCCAATCGCATGGGAATGGTCCTGGAGCAGATTCCCGCCCAGGCGCCCTCCCTGGCTCGGGGGGCGGAGCTGTTCCAGCGGGAATGCGCTTCCTGCCACGGGCCGGTCGGTCACGGCGACGGTCCCGCAGCGGCCCAGCTGACACCGGCGCCCGCGGACCTGACCGACTATGGCCGACTCACCGCGGTTACCCCCCTCGATTTCTATCGTCGGATCACCATTGGTGTCGCTGGCACGGCCATGCCGAACTTCGAAGGTCGCCTGACGACTGAGGAACGCTGGGCTGTGGCGCTGTACGCCACGGTTCTCCGGCACTCGGCTCCCGCCGGGGAGGTCCCCCCCGCGCTCCGGGAATTTGCCACCACGGCTCGCCTGACCGACTCGGCGCTGGCGGCGCTGGTCGCCCCGGGCGGGTCCATGGCGCGGCCTGAGGCCCGCGCCCGGGTCGCCGCGATCCGCCTCTTCGGTGCCGATCAGGCCGGCGGTGATGCCACCGGCGAGATCTTTACCGCGGTGCGACGCCAGCTCGACTCGGCCCTGACGCTGGCGGCCCAGGGTCGTGCCCAGGCCGCCGGCGACGCGGCCATGGACGCCTACCTCACCTTTGAGCAGGTGGAGCGCGGGGTGCGGGCCCGCAACGCCGGTCTCACCGAGGCGCTGGAATCCGGGTTCGCCGCGCTCCGCACCCGGGCCGCAGCCGGGGCCAACGTCACCGAGATGGAAGCGCTCCACCGTCGCCTGCTCGGCGATCTGGAGAATGCCGAGCGGGTCGTCAGTGACCGGCTCTCCCCGCTGAATCTGTTCACCCAGTCCTTCGTTCTGCTGCTGCGCGAGGGATTGGAGGCGATCCTGGTGGTCGGGGCGCTGATTGCCTTCCTCATGAAGACCCGGGCAGGGCATCGCCGGCGCGACATCCATGTCGGGGTCGTGGCCGCGATCGGGGCCAGTCTGCTCACGGCGCTGCTGCTGGAGACCCTGTTCCAGGTGAGCCAGGCGTCGCAGGCGGTGCTTGAGGGGACGGTCATGCTGGCCGCGACTGCGGTGCTGTTCTATGTCAGCTACTGGCTGCTGTCCAAGATGGAGGTCGCCAAGTGGAACCGCTTCGTGCGGGGGCGGGTCCAGGATGCGGTCACCAGCGGATCCGCGCTGGCGCTGGCGTCGGTGGCGTTCCTCGCGGTCTACCGGGAAGGCTTCGAGACGGTGCTGTTCTACAAGGCGCTGTTTCTCACCGGCGGCGGCTCGGCGCTGCCGGTTCTGCTGGGCATGCTGCTGGGCGGGGTGGTGCTGGGGATCGTGTATTACGCGATCAACCAGTGGGGCGTCCGCATCCCGCTCAAGCCGTTCTTCGGGGTCACCAGCGGGTTCCTGTACTACATGGCCTTCGTGTTCGCCGGCAAAGGGATCGCCGAGCTGCAGGAAAGCGGGGCGGTGGCGACCACCGTGGTGAGCTGGGCGCCTCGGCTTCCGCCACTGGGGATCTATCCCACCCTGGAGTCACTGGCCCTGCAGGGGGTTCTGCTGCTGCTGCTGCTGGGTGGGTTGCTCTGGACCTTCTGGGTCGAACCCCGCCGGCTCAAGGTCACCAGCGAACTGGTTCCCGATGGGGATCCGGACTCGGCCGGTACTGAAAGCCCGACGGTTCCGCCGCCCCCATCCGCTCGGGTCGAGGTCGACCTGCTGCGGTCGCTGGAGCGGATGGACGCCGACCTGGCGGAGCTCAGGGCCGAAGTGGAACGGCTGCGGGGATACTTCCAGCGGACCCCCTCCCGTCGGCAAGATTGAGCCGCCGGCAGGGAAAGCAAACGCCCGCCAGCGTAGCTGGCGGGCGTTCGTCTGGGAGGTGGTGGGCCGCGGACTCAGGCGGACTTCTGGGCCAGGTAGGGGCCGGGATCGAGCTGTTCTTCACCCCGCAGGGAGGTGGCAACCGCCACCCCGGCAAGCACCAGCATGATGCTCACCACTTGCGCGAGGGTCAGCGGCCCGAAGAAGCGATCATCCTTGGCGCGCAGCATCTCGATCCCGAACCGTTCCAGGCCCGCCAGAATCATGTAGATCCCGAACAGCCAGCCGGTCGCTCTCCGCTGGGTCCGCAGTCGCCACAGCAGCATGAAGACCCCCAGCATGATGACGGTCTCGTAGAGCTGGGTGGGGTGGACCGCCAGGACCGCAGCGGGATCGGTCCCCTCGGGGATGGCAATCCCGAACTGCTCCTGCAGATTCTGCGCGGTGGTCGCCGGGAGACCCTGCGGAAACTTCACGCCCCAGGGCAGGCTGGTGGGGTGGCCGTAGTCGTCATTCACGATGAAGCAGCCGACCCGACCCAGCGCGTAGGCCGCGGCCAGGGCGGGGGCACCCAGCTGTACGGTCCAGCGCACCGGCACCTTGAGTCGCCGCCCGTTGATGAGCACCGCGAGCATACCGCCCAGAAATCCGCCGTACCAGACCAGCCCCCCGCGCGAGAACAGGCTGGTCCCGGGGTTCAGGGCCCAGTACCAGACCTTGGCGCCGATAATCCCTCCGATCACCGCGGCGACCGTGATGTCGGCGGCGTACTCCTCGTACCACCCGCGGCGGCGCAGCTCGAGGGCGATGAGCCATCCCCCGACCAGGAATCCGATCATCATCATGATCCCGTAGCCGGTGATCTCGAAGCGACCCAGATGCAGCACGAAAGGGTAGATCGTCATCGCGCACTTCCCGTGAGATCAGTGAAGGTGAACAGGCCGGGGAGCGGCAGATCGGCCCGGGGTTCCAGCTCGGGACCGGCGCGTTCGCCCAAGCCCAGCCGGAAGGCGCCTGCGGCGCCGATCATGGCCGCGTTGTCGGTGTTGAGCCGGTTGGAGGCGGTGACCAGGTGGTACCCGTTCGGCAGCCCGGCCTGGAGGGCTTGCCGCAGTGCCTGATTGCAGGCGACACCGCCTCCCAGGAGGATGGTGGGGTACCCCAGGGTTTCCCGCGCCGCCAGGGCCTTTGCCGCCAGGACTTCGACCAGGGCGTCCTGGAAGGCCCGGGCGATGTGCGGCCGGTCGGTTTCCAGCGCCGGGCTCTGTTCCACCGCGCGTCGCACGGCGGTCTTGAGGCCGCTGAAGGAGAAGGCGAACTGGTCCGGCCCCTCGTGCGCCAGCGACTGCAGCATCGGTCGGGGGAAACGGAACCGACCCGGCTCGCCCTGGCTTGCCAGGTGTTCGATCGCCGGTCCGCCCGGATAGCCCAGCCCCAGCAGGGTGGCGACCTTGTCGAACGCTTCCCCGGCGGCGTCATCCCGGGTGGTCCCGAGCAGACGATACTGGCCCCACGCGGGGACATCCAGCAACAGCGTGTGACCGCCGCTGACCAGCAGGGCCACCGTTGGCGGGGCGAAGTCGGGCAGCTCCAGGGTCGGGGCAAACAGGTGCCCCTCCAGATGGTGCACTCCGACCAGGGGAACGCCGAGGCGTCGCGCCAGGGTCTTCCCGTACATGACCCCAACCAGCAGGGCGCCCACCAGTCCCGGGCCGGCGGTGACGGCGATCCCGCCGAGCTGCTCCAGCGGCAGCGCGGCCTGCGCCAGGGCCTGGTCGACCACCGGCACGATGGTGGCGAGGTGGGCCCGACTGGCGAGCTCCGGCACCACCCCGCCGAAGACGCCATGGATATCCTGGGACAGGATGGTGCAGCTCAGCAGGGTCACCCGTCCCGGGCTCACCGACAGGACCGCGGCGGAGGTCTCGTCGCAGGACGTCTCAATGGCCAGGAGTTGCATTACTCCGACGCGGGGAGAGTCGAGGTCGTGGCGCTGTGGCGACCGGCGGTGGTCGCGACGACCGGTTCGCCCAGCAGGCGGCGGATCAGGGTCCGGTTGGCCGGCGACGCCCAGTCATGGGCGCCGATCACTCGCTTCATGATGGTGCCGGTGGTGTCCAGCAGGAAACTCTCCGGGACCCCTGTGGTCTGGTAGGCCTGCTGGATCTCGCCACTCCGATCATGCAGAATATCGAAGGTGAGGTGCAGGTCGGCGGCGAATTGCCTGACGACGTCGGGCAGGTCCTGATCGATGCTGACGGCGGCGATCCGGAAGCCCAGGCCGCCGAGCGAATCGTACAGGGCCTGCATCGAGGGCATTTCCACCCGGCAGGGCCCGCACCACGTCGCCCAGATGTTCACCAGGGTCACATGGCCCCGGTAGTGGTCCCGCAGGGCCACGCTGTCGCCACTGGCGAGGTCCACGGTCACATAGTTGGGCGCCTTGGAACCGGTGGCTACCGGCTGCACCTCCGGACCGAAGAAGACCAGCAGCGCCCCCCCGGTCACCAGGCCGGCCAGCACGCCGAGCACCAGATACAACTGCTTTGCCATGACGTCATGCCCTTTCGGTGCAGAGCTGCTGCAGCTCGCGGACGGCGCCGGCGACATCTTCCGCGTCGAACACCGCCGTGCCGGCCACGAACGTATCTGCCCCCGCGCGCCAGGCGGCAGCGATGGTCTCAGGCGTGATGCCGCCGTCGACCTCCAGGGCGGCGCGGGTCTCGTGGCGGTCCAGCAGGCCTCGGGCCCGGCGCAGCTTCTCATTGGTCGCGGGCAGGTACGATTGCCCGCCGAACCCCGGATTGACGCTCATGATCAGCAGCAGGTCCAGGTCGGCCAGCACCTCCTCGACCAAGCCCAGCGGGCTGGAGGGGTTGAGTGCCAGCCCGGCCGCCATGCCGCGGCGCCGGATTTCCGCGAGGTGGCGCTGCACATGCACCGTTGCCTCGGGATGGAAGGTGAACACATTGGCGCCGAGGTCGGCATACTCCGCGATGTAGCGCTCGGGTGTGGCCACCATCAGGTGGACATCCAGCGGGGCGTCAGTGAACCGGCGCAGCGCCCGGAGCAATGGGGCCCCGAAGCTCAGATTGGGGACGAACTGTCCATCCATGACGTCGACATGGAGCCATTCCGCGCCACCTGCCAGAGCCGCTTCGACCTGTTCCCGCATCCGGCCCAGATCGGCTGCCAGCAGGCTGGGGGCGATGCGCGCCGGCATTACGACCCCGCCCGGGACAGCACCAGGTCGATCCTGGCGCCGCGCGGGCTGCGGGTGCCCGCGGGGGGGCGCTGCTCCACCACGATCCCCCCAGGTCGACCGGCCACCGGACGGGTGCTGGTCTGGCCGACCCCCAGTCCGATTTCCTCCAGCCGGGACCGCGCCTCAGTAACCGGCAAACCAATGACCGATGGTACCGAGAGCTCCGCCGGCCCGGAACTGATGACCAGTTCGACGGGCGTTCCTGCGGGGCGACCGACCCCCGGCCCAGGGCGGCTCTGGATCACCGTTCCGGGTTCGCTGGCGGCGGGCAGGGTGTCCGGCTTGGCCAACCCGAAGCCCGCCGCGCGCAGCACCTTTTCGGCCAGCGGGCGAGGCAGACCCGCAAGATCGGGTACCGGCACATCCGGCGCGCCTTCACTGACGATGATGGCGACCTGGGCATTCGGGGTCATGACCACCCCCGGCGGCGGATCCTGCCAGATCACCGAGCCGCGGGGAACGGTGGGGTCGGTCTGCTGATCCTCGAGCCGCAGCCGGAAGCCCTGCGCCTCCAGTTTCACCCGGGCCTCGGTCGCGCCCAGATCCAGCACCCGGGGCACCGCGTGCTCGCTACTGAACAGCGGCGCCGGGAACAGCCAGAACGCCGCGATGGAGTAGCCAGCCAGGAAGGCCCCCAGCACGATCCCCAGCTGCCGCAGGAAACGTCGACCGGCGATGGTCGCGAAGTACCGCGGTCGAGTGGTCGCGGAGGTGGGGCGGCGAAACCGCATCAGCGAGTCTGCCGCAGCCGGCTCGCGAAGGCCCCGTCCAGGCCATCCCGGTGCGGCAAGAGCTGCAGGTCCCCCGCCGCGGTCAGCAGCGCCGAGGGGACTGTCAGGCCGGGGTCACGCCGAAACTCGGGATGCCGATCGAGAAATTGATCCACCTGCTCCTCGTTCTCCTCGGGCTCAAGGGAGCACGTGGCGTAAACTAACCACCCGCCCGGCCGGACGACGGTCGCGGCTCCCTCCAGCAGCCCAGCCTGCGCGGCGACCAGTCGACTCAGCCCATCGGGGCCGATACGCCACCGGGCGTCGGGATGCCGGGCCAGGGTGCCAGTGCCGAGGCAGGGGACGTCCAGCAGGACCACATCTATTGGCCGGAGGGGGGGCGCGGTGGCTGTGGCCTGGATCACGAATTCGTTTCCCGAGCCGGCGCGCGCCAGGTTTTCCTGCAGCCGCGCGATCCGGTCCCGCCGGACCTCGCCCGCCACTACCCGTCCGGCGCGACGCCCCAGCGCGATGGTCTTGCCACCCGGCGCGGCACAGGCGTCGTACACCAGCGCGCCCGGTGGGGGATCGACGAACCGCGCCACCAGGGCCTGGGCCGGATCCTGGACCACGAAGTCTCCCTGCAGGAAGCCGGGGAGGTCGGTCGGTCTGCCGTCGACCAGCAGCCCGGCGTCGTGGGCGGCCCGGCGGGCGGCAACGCCCTGTCCGTAGCAGTGCTGCTGCAGCAGCTCCAGGCTCTGACGCGCCGGCTGGATGGCGAGTTGGGGGCGGGTGTTGTTCCAGCGGAGCAGCTCGGCGGTTGCCTCCGGTCCGAATCGGGCGAGCCAGCGCCCGACGATCCACACCGGGTGGGAGTACTGCTCGGCCAGGGCCCGGGCCGGATCCAGGAAGGCCGCCGGCGCGGCGGTCCGACCGCCAACACCCCGGAGTATCGCATTCGCGAACCGGGCCCCTGTCTCGCCCTCGACTTCCCGGGCCAGGTCGACCGTGGTGGAAACTGCAGCGTGGGGGGGGATCCGGTCCAGCAGGCTGAGCTGATAGACGCCCAGGCGCAGGATGTCCCGCAAGCCGGCCCCGACGGAACTCCAGCCCCGATGCACCAGCGGCTCCAGTCGGGCATCGAGTTCGTGGCGGTGGCGCAGCACTCCGGCCGCGAGTTCGTGCGCCAGCCGGCGGTCTACCGCTGCCAGGTCCGCAACCGCGTGATCGCGGGCCTGGTCGAAAGGCACCCCCTCCGCGACCTGCCTCAGCATCTGGTAGGCCGCGCGCCGCGGGCTCAGACCGGCGGGCGGCGGAGCCGCGGGCCGCCGCTGACGGCGCTGCCGCGGTGGGCTCAATCCAGTCGACCCCGATCGGGGCTGGAGGGCACCGCCATCTCACGCCTCGGCATGCGCCCCGCGAACCACGCCTGACGTCCGGCCACTACCGCCTGGCGCATGGCTGTGGCCATGAGGACCGGATCCCGGGCCTCGGCGATCGCGGTGTTCATGAGGATTCCGTCCACCCCCTGCTCCATGGCCAGGCAGGCGTCGGAAGCCGTGCCCACCCCGGCGTCCACCAGCACGGGAATGCGCAACCGCTGCTTGATGAT
>CALMOP010000082.1 GCA_937871775.1 uncultured Gemmatimonadota bacterium
CCCGAAGGTCGAGAGCATGATGGCCACCGCCATCAGCACCCCACCCGGTGCCCCGAACAGCGCCTCGGTCGCCGCCACCCCGACCCGGTCCTGGGTCGCTCCCGCGATGCCCCGCTGAAAGACGTCCAGCCCGGCGGGGTCACCGTGGAACGGCAGGATCCGGAGGTAAGCGACGTTGGTGAGCAGATACAGCAGGGTCACGACCGCGGTCCCGAGCCCGAGGGCCAGCGGCAGGTTGCGGCGCGGGTTGCGCACCTCCGCGGCGGCGAAGGTCACGTTGTTCCAGGCGTCCGCCGCGAACAGCGACCCCACCATCGCCGCGCCCAGGACCGGCAGCAGCGCCAGGTTCCAGGCCCCGGTGCCCCAGAAGGGCGTGGCCGCCGCGACGGTCGCCGCCGGGCGGGTGAGCAGGAGCCCGAACCCGATCAGGGCGACCAGCGCGCCCACCTTGGCGACGGCGAACACCGTCTGAATCCGGGCCCCCAGGCGGACCCCGCGGATGTTGACGGCGGTCAGCAGCGCGACCACCCCCAGCGCGACCAGCCGCTGCCAGGAGACGCCCACCTCGATGGGACCGCCGGGCATGGGCATGTGCCCCAGGGAGAGGAACACGTCGGGGGTGACCGCCGGCAGCAATACGCTGAGGAACTTCCCGAACGCCACCGCGACCGCGGCGATGGTCCCGGTCTGGATCACGGCGAACAGGGTCCACCCGAACAGGAACCCGACCAGTGGCGACAGGCCCTCGCGCAGGAAGACGTACTGCCCGCCCGCCTCCGGCATCATGGCGGCCAGTTCCGCGTACGCCAGCGCGCCCACCACCGTCATCAGGCCGGTCACCGCCCACACCACCAGCAGGGCCCCGGGTCCCCAGTTGCCGATCTGGCGGGTGATGTCCGCCGACACGATGAAGATCCCGGATCCGATCATCGTCCCGACCACGAGGCTGACCGCGGCCAGCGGACCGATACCCTCCACGAACCCGGTGGCCCGGGGCGTCGCGCTACCCGTCATTGGAGCTGCCTTTTCAGCCGGGGGAACCCGGCTTGGGAGGAGAGGAGGCCGGAGGTTCCGGCGGATGCGCGGCCGGCGGGGGGACCGCCCCCGGCGGAGGCGTGGCGGCCTTGACCGCCTCGTTCACCACCGCCTGGCCGGCCGCGGCCAGGCCCTTCATCAGTCGGGCGGCACTGTCGACCACACTGGCGGTGCCGCTGATCGCCTGGGCCGGGAGCCGGGCCGCTCGCATGGTGTCTTCCACCGTCTCGGTGATCCGGGCCAGGATGCCGGTGGGCACCGAGCGTTCGCCGTACTTGCTCTCCAGAAACTCGATGTAGTCGAGAATCTGGTAGGCACGCTCCTCAGGCAGGGCCTCGAGGCGGCGCAGAATACGCTGGCGCAGCAGGTCGTTCATGGTCTGGCCGGTCACCGGCGAACGCCGGCTTCCGCTCCGCCTTCCAGGTCCACCCGGACGGGGCCCGCCCGGGAGTGGCGCTTACTCCTCGTCGCCCAGGCCGGCGACCACCTCGACCAGCTCCAGCACCGGGGTCGGCAGGTACTTGGTGCTGGCGGAGCGCAGGGTGCCGCGGACCGTGAGATCCCGGAGCGGGGGCAGCGCCTCGAAGCGGGGCAGCAGGCTCCGGGAAATCATGACGTACACGAATCCCGGTTCCGGCAACGGCCCCCGGGTCAACAGATACGACGCGCCCTGGGGAATCTCGGGCCGCAGCTCGTCGGCCTTCTGGATCGCCACGAACTGCAGCCGCCACTCCAGCACCTTGCCGAGATAGCGCGCCGGATTGGCCCGCACCTCGGCCTGACTCACGCCCTGGAGCGCCAAATCGTCAGCCGGCCGGACCACGCTGTCGGGGACCCAGACATCCAGCTGAATCCGGGTCCATCCGCTGGCATGACTCAGGACCCGGAGCCCGGTTCCCGAGTCGGCGGATCCGATGCTGACCCCGCCAGGCACGATGGCGAGCGGACTCGCCAGGCCGAGGGCCCCGCGGTCGGACGCGGCCGGGTCCGGTGCCGTGGCCGGCGCCGCAGCCCGAAGCGCCTTCTGGTCCACCCACACGGTGCGCCGCACCCGGGTCCACTTGCCGTCCGATTCCAGCCGCTGGAATCCCGCGTTGGCGGACACCTTGGCCATGGGCTTGGCATCGGTCGCGGGACGCAGCAGTTCCTCCGGGCGCTTGGTGACCGCGGCGTCGAAGCCATCGCGATTCAGGGGACCGAGCGAGGCCGAAGGCAACCACCCCTCCAGCACCACCTCCAGCGCGCCACCGGAGGGTCGCCCGACGATGATTTCGGCACCGCTGAGGAAGCTGCCGAGCGGGGGGAGCCGGGGGCCTTGGTGAAACGCAGCTCCCGCTCCAGCCGCGCTGGAGTCTGGGCCGCGAGCGCGCTGGTCGCCAGGGTCAGCAACAGCACTACCAAGGCTGGTAGGCGACCGGGGGGCGGACTAGATTGCGGCGCGTCACACACGATCACGATTGTAGAAACGCCGGAGGGTCATGTCAAACGCGCGTGGTCCGGCGGGTCCGGTCGTCCTCGTCGTCCTGGATGGCTGGGGCTATCGCGAGGCCCGCGAAGGCAACGCCATCGAACTGGCGGCGACCCCGCACTGGCACCGGCTGTGGGCGGGTCACCCCCATACCCTGCTCCAGGCCAGCGGCCTCGCGGTGGGCCTCCCCGAGGGACAGATGGGCAATTCGGAGGTCGGCCACCTGAATCTTGGGGCCGGCCGGGTCGTCTCCCAGGACCTGGTCCGCATTTCCCAGAGCATCAGCAACGGCGGGTTCTACCAGATCGAGCCGCTGCGGCAACTGTGCGCCCGGCTGCGTCAGACCGGCGGCACCCTGCACCTGGTGGGCTTGCTGGGACCGGGCGGGGTGCATGCCATCGACCAGCACCTGCTGGCCTGCATCGAACTGGGCATCCGGCATCAGGTTCCGCGGCTGGCGATTCACGGCTTCCTCGACGGCCGCGACACGCTCCCCAGCATCGCCGACCAGGTCGTCGGCAAGCTGCTGGAGGACCTGCGCCGCCTGGCGCCGCAGCAGGCCACCATCGCCACGCTGGTCGGCCGCTACTACGGCATGGACCGGGACCGCCGCTGGGAGCGCACCCGCATCGCCTACGACGCCATGGTCCGGGGTCTCGGCACGGACACCGAGGATCCACTGGCGGCAGTGCGGGCCGCCATGGCCCGGGGCGAGACCGACGAGTTCATCCGGCCCATCGTGGTGCAGCGCAACGGCGCCCCGGTAGCCACGCTGCAGAACGGCGACGGGGCCTTCTGCTTCAACTATCGCAGTGACCGGATGCGCCAGCTGGTCCGGGCCCTGATGCTCGAGGGATTCGACGGGTTTCCGGTGGCGGACCGTCCCCGGCTCTCGATGGTGACCATGACCCAGTATGACCGGGTCTTCCCGATCCCCCCGGCCTTCCCGCCGTTCACCATGGCGCGGATCGTGGCGGAGGTGCTGGCCGATCATGGACGCACCCAGCTGCGTACCGCCGAGACCGAGAAGTACCCCCATGTGACCTACTTCTTCAACGGGGGGTACGAACCGCCGTACCGCGGCGAGGAGCGGTCCCTGGTGCCGTCCCAGAAGGTGGCGACCTACGACCTGGCGCCGGAGATGAGCGCGCCCGGCATCACCGAGGTGCTGTGCGGGGCGCTCGGCCGGCGGAGTCACGACTTCATGCTGTGCAATTTCGCCAACGCCGACATGGTCGGCCACACCGGTGTCCTGCCGGCGGTGGTGCGCGCGGTGGAGACCGTGGACCAGTGCCTGGAGCGGATTCTCGCCACCGCGGACCAGGTCAACGCCACCGTGCTGGTGACCGCCGACCACGGCAACTGCGAGCTCATGATCGACCCCCAGACCGGCGGGGTCCATACCGCGCACACCACCAATCCGGTGCCCCTGGTCGCGGTGCGCTCCGGTGTGACCACCCTCCGCGGCGGCGGCGCTCTGTGCGATGTCGGGCCCACCTTGCTGGGCCTGATGGGCATCGAGCCGCCCCCGGAGATGACCGGCCGGGACCTCCGCATCCTCTAGATCCCCCACTCCCCCGACCCCTTTACCTTTCCCGCATGCTTCGGATTCCTGCCGCCCTCACGGGCCTGGCCCTGCTGGCGGCGGTGCCGCTGACTGCCCAGGTCGGGCACGCCCCGACCTCCTCACCCTACCGCGACATCCTCAACGGCAAGTCGCTGACCGTCTTGTACGGGAACGTGGGCGGCGACGGCGGCAGGCTGGGCATCGGCCCCCACGACGGCCCCAGCTATGGCGTCCGACTGGACTTCCGCCTCGGGACCCCGCTGCAGTTCGGGCTGAGCGTGACGAAGGCCGACCTGCAGCGCCTGATCGTCAGCGCCGATGACAGCGTGGACAACCGGGTCGACGGACCGGTGAGCCAGGACGTCGTGATGGTGGAGGGCGATCTGCAGCTGAATCTCACCGGCAAGAAGAGCTGGCATCACCTCGCACCATTCCTCGGCTTCGGGGTCGGATGGGTCCATGGTTCCTCCATCAGCTATGCGCAGGACTCCAGTGGCTACAGCTTTGGCTCGAAGCTCTTCGTGGTGCCCTCGGCGGGCCTTCGCGTCCCGATCGGACGTTCCCTGCAGGTCCGGCTCGAGGCCCGGCTGCTGTACTGGAATTTGAGCTACCCGGTCTCCTACAAACTGCCACCGGCAGCCCAGCCCATCATCGACCCCACCAGGCGGTACGCGGTCCTGCCACCCAACGTGAATGGGGAATGGGTTGGCTCGAGCGAGCTCCGGGCCGGGCTGGGCTTCAGCTTCTAGCGCGATGGCGATGTCCTTGACCCGGGTGGTGCGGTTCCGGGCCACCCACCGGTTCTGGGTCCGCGAGTGGTCGGACGCCGAGAATCGTGACCGGTTCGGGGCGTTGGTCGAACCCCATCCGCATCACTACACCTGCGACGTCACCGTGGCCGGGCCGCTGGATCCTCGAACCGGCATGTGCTGCGATCTGGCGCTGCTCGACCAGCTGCTCGAGGCGGAAGTGGTCGGGCCCCTCGACGGCAAGGATCTGAACCGCGAGCGGCCGGAGTTCGGCCCGGGCGGCCCGCTCCCCACCTGTGAAGCGCTGGCCGACCGGATCTTCCGACGCGTGGCCCCGCGACTGCCGGCCGGGGTTCGTCTGCTGCGGGTCGGGGTCGCAGAAGATGCCACCCTGCGGGCGGACTGCACCGGCACCGAATGAGCGCGGCCGTCAACCCGGGCCTGTGTCTCCCGAACTCGGGCCCACCGTCTCCAACGCACCGATCCAAGACCGTTGACTCGTTGCCAGCCCGGGGCCCTGCAGGGTTGCGCGGCCGCGGCGGGCCGCTGCGGATGCCTTCATGAATCAGGCGGAGACGCTGCGGGATATCCTCCGAACCGCCCGGACCATCGCGGTGGTGGGACTGTCGCCTTCGGCCCATCGGGCCAGTCACCAGGTGGCAGCCTACCTGCAGCGGGCGGGGTACCGGATAGTCCCGGTGCGACCGGGGGCCGGCACCATCCTGGGCGAACCGGTCCACGCCACCCTGGAGGAAGCCCATCGGGCCGCCGGGCCGCTGGACATCGTGAACCTGTTCCGAAGGTCGGAGACCATTCCCGACCTGCTGCAGTCGTTGCTGGCGGTCCGTCCCCGCCTGGTCTGGATGCAGCTCGGCGTGCATCACGAACCGACCGCGGCCCGGCTGCGCGAGGCGGGCATGACCGTGGTGATGGACCGCTGCCTGATGGTCGACCACCCCTTGATCGTTGGAGGATGATGCGCCGCCGCCCCCACGCCGGGCTGGTTGTGGCAACGCTGCTGGCTTCAGCGAGCCTGTCCGCGCAGCAGACCGCGGACCAGGCCCGCCTGGTCTTCACCGTGGGCGTGGGGCAGACGGCGAGTACGGCCCAGCTCTGGCAGGTCCCCAATCAGCCCCTGCAAGTCAGTGGCGGCACCGACACGCTGGATGTCTCCCGGGCGTTCCGGCCCACGCTGAATGTGGTACTGTCGGGGACCTATTTTCCGGGTCCGCACCTCGGAGTCAACTTCGAAGTGCAGATGCTCGGGCTGGGCACCACCAGCCATTGCCGGGTCGTGGCCGCCGGTACCGACCCCACCACGACCCAGCTCTGCGCCGACCTCGAGGGCCGGGAGCGAACCGGCTCCGCGGTGTCGACCTCGGTCGGGGGGGTCTACCGGCCGTTCAGCAACCAGCCCATCCACCCGTACCTCAAGCTCAGCACCGGCATCACCATCTCTCAGCAGGACTACGTCACCACCATCGGGACCCTGAATCGGGGGACCGGCAACGAGGTCGACCTGGTGCTGTACCAGAATCGGAACAGTCCCGGCTTACAGCCCTACCTCGGGTTCGGCGGCGGCCTGGTGGCGGTGATCGGGAAGGGCTACCAGTTCCACTTCGAGCTGCGGGACAACTGGGTCCGGGTGGTGCGGATCACGGGACCGACCGGTTTCCAGGGGCTCGAGCCGCCCATGGAGACGACCGGCCTCCACGTCCTCAGTTTCCATTTCGGTTTCGACGTGGTGCTGGAGCGGAAGCGGGGCAGGCGGTACTAGGTGACAGAGCGCCCGCAGCCGCCGATCACAACCGCGATCGTCGCGGGTGGCACGGCGCGGCGCTTCGGCGGCCGCCTCAAGGGCCTCGAGCCGGTTGGCGGCCGGCGAATCCTCGACATCCAGGTCGACCTCTGCGTGGCCGCGTTCGGCGCCCTGCCGCTGCTGATCACCAATGATCCCGCGGCGGCCGAATGGCGCCGGGACCTCCGGGTGGCGCCGGACGTTCGTCCTGGACTGGGGGCCCTGGGCGGCATCCTGACCGCGATCCAGACCGCCCCCGCCCCGGTGGTCGTCCTCGCCTGGGACATGCCCTTCGTCACCGCCCCACTGTTGCAGGCGCTGGCTGCGGAGCTGGCCGACGCCGATGCCTGCCTGCCGGCGAGCCCGGGGCCCCGCGGGGTCGAGCCGCTGTGCGCTGCCTACGGGCCGGCCACCCTCGCGGCGGTCGAGGCCACTCTCGCCGCCGGGGACCGCCGGGCGGTTGGCTTCCATGATCGGATCAAAACCAGTATCCTCTCCCCGGAGCGCGTCCGGGAATTCGGAGACCCGACCACGCTGTTCTTCAACGTGAACACCGTCGATGACCTTGCGGAGGCGGACCGGCTGTGGCGGAAACGCGAATCCTTGCGGTGATCGGCAAGAAGGGCTCGGGAAAGACCACCCTGCTGACGGCCCTGAGCGCGGAATTCGTGCGCAAGGGCCGGCGGGTGATGACGGTCAAGCACGGGGCGCCGGCTGCCGGCCTGGAGACCCGCGGGAGTGACACCGAGCGGCACTTCCGGGAAGGGCTCGCCGAGCGCAGCCTGGTGGTGTCATCCGGGATCCTGGCGTGTTACGACCACCGACCCGAATCCATCGACCCCATGGCGCTGGCCGCCCGCTATCTGGACGGCGCGGACATCGTACTGGTCGAAGGCTTCCGCCAGGCCCCGCTGCCCAAGATCGAGGTGTTCCGTCGGGTGGCGGACCCCGCACCGATCTACGACCCGGCAGCGCCCAATGCCCGGGAGTGGGTGGCGATCGTCACCGACGACGACCGCTTCGAGGCCGCCACGGCGGTGCTCCGGTTCCGGGATACCATGTGGCTGCAGCTGCTCGCCAACCTGGCCTGGGAACGGGCGAGGTTGCTCTGAACCCAGCCCCGCTGTCGCCCCGCCAAGCCGCCCGCCAGATCCTCTCGGACGTCGACCGCCAGCCAGCCCTCCGCATTCCCCTCGATGAAGCCCTAGGCGCCGTCCTGGCCGAGAATGTGGTCAGCCCGCTGGACCTGCCGGCGCGCGACAACTCAGCGATGGACGGCTACGCGGTCCGGGCGGAGGATGTCCGCGGCGCCACGCCGGCCGCGCCGCGCCAGCTCAGGGTCGTGGAGCACCTCGCCGCGGACGCGGTCCCCGCCCGGCCCATCGCCCCGGGCACCGCGGCCCGGATCTTCACCGGCGCCCCGATCCCCCAGGGGGCCGACTCCGTCGTCCGACAGGAAGACACCGATCTCGGCGCCGCCACGGTCGCGATCCTGCATGACCGCGATGCCGGCGCCAACATCCGCCCCGCGGGCGAGGACATTCGCCGCGGGTCGCTGGTGCTCTCGGCCGGCACCCCGCTGGGCCCGGCCCACCTCGGGGTCCTCGCGTCGCTGGCCGCCGCCACCCCCCTGATCTACCGTCGGCCCCGGGTCGGAATCCTCGGCAGCGGGGACGAAATCGTCGATATCGATCAGCCGGACCTCATCCTCAGCGGCCGCAGGACCGCCAGCTCGAACACGCACGCCCTGCTGGCCCTGGTGCGGGAGGCCGGCGGGGAGCCGGTGAACCTGGGCATCGCGGGTGATGCGCCCGAGAGCCTCCGCGCCCACCTGGAGCCCGCCCGCCACTGCGATCTCCTGGTCACCACGGCGGGGATCAGCGTGGGCGAGCACGATCACCTGCGAGCCGTGCTCGCCGAGCTGGGGCTGCAACTCAGATTCTGGCGGCTCCGGATGCGGCCGGGCGCCCCGGTCGGGTTCGGGCTGCTGGGTCGGCTCCCCTGGATCGGACTGCCTGGCAATCCGGTCAGCACCATGGTGACCTTCGAGCTGCTGGTGCGTCCGGCGATTCGCCGCCTGGCCGGCCATGAGCGCCCGTTCCGCTCGGCAATTCCGGTGCGGCTGGCTCAGCCGATCCGGGTGGGACCGGGGCTGCAGCACTTCCTCCGTGCCGTCGTGAGTCAGCCGGAAGCCGGCGGAGCACTGCCAGAGGCCCGCCTGACTGGCCCTCAGGGGTCGGGCATCCTCACCTCGATGATGCTGGCGAACGCCCTGCTCATCATTCCCGAGGGACAGCTCGAATCGCCCGCCGGTACCGTGGTCCAGGCCATTCGGCTCGACGATCCTCACCACCAGGCGGACCCGCCATTCTGACCCGTGCCGCCCTCCTGGGCGCGCTGCTGACCACGCCGCTCGCCGCCCAGGGACGGATTGTTTCCGACTCCGTGGCCTCAGCTGCCCTTGAGGGCAACCGCTATGGCGATAGCCCGGTGCGGCGTCTGCTGGTGTACCTCCTGCCATTCTTTGCCGCGGTGCTGAACTTCGATCCCGAGGGTTCGTGAGCGCCCGACTGCCGCTGTACGCGGTGGTGGCACCGGGATTGGAGCCGTTCGCCGTGCGGGAACTGGTGGCCCTAGGACTCCCGCCCACTCACCACGAGTCGGGGGGGCTGGCCTTCGAGGGCACGGTGCGGGATATGATCCGCGCCAACCTCTGGCTCCGCACCGCCAGCCGGGTGCTGCTGCGGCTGGGCGAATTTCACGCCCGGGCGCTGGGCGAGCTGGAGCGGAAGGCGGGGTTGCTCGCCTGGCGCGAGTGGCTCGCTCCGGGGACGCCGTTGCTGGTGCGGGCCACCTGCCGCAAGTCTCGACTCTACCATCAGCGGGCCGTGGCGGAGCGAATCCTGGCCGCGGCCGCGGCGCCCGGCGCCGTCGCCGGCGACGACGCGAGCGAAGAATCGACCGCCGGGCAGCGCGTCGTGGTGCGGTTGTACCGGGATCAGTGTCTCATCAGCCTCGACAGCTCGGGCCCCCTGCTGCATCGCCGCGGCTATCGCCTCGCCAGTGGCAAGGCGCCGCTCCGCGAGACCCTGGCCGCGGCGCTGCTGGCGGCCAGCGGCTGGGATCCCGGCACGCCGCTGATCGACCCGTTCGCCGGCTCGGGAACCATCCCCATCGAGGCGGCTCTGCTGGCTCGGCGGATCCCCCCGGGGCTGCGGCGCGACTTCGGTTTCGAGACCTGGAGCGGTCTCGATCCGGCGCTGTTGCCCGCGCTCCGCGCCGAGGCGGAGGCCGAGATGCTGACCCGGGCACCCGCCGCGATCGTCGCGGCCGACCGGGATGCCGGGGTGGTGGCCAGTGCCCGGGAGAACGCCGAGCGGGCCGGGGTGGCTGAGGACATCGAGTTCCGTGAACAGGCGATCTCCCACCTGCGGCCGCCGGCCGCCGTCGGTACCCTGGTGGCCAATCCTCCATTCGGCGTCCGGGTGAGCGGGGGGAAGCCGCTCCGGGATCTGTTCGCCAGACTGGGACAGGTGGCGCGGGACCGACTCCCCGGATGGTGCATGACACTGCTGCTGCCGGCCGATCCGCTGGAGCGCGCAACGGGGCTGCGGTTCCAGGAATCGTTCCGGAGCCAGAGCGGCGGCCTCCGGGTGCGCGCCCTGAGCACGCTGATTCCATCGGCGCGGCAGCCCGCGGGCCCGAGGTCCATTGACCACCCGGGCCCGCCCTCGTAGCTTCTCTCCCCCTGAAGGGGAGTAGCTCATCCGCCCGGATGGCGGACGGCCCATCGTCAAGACTGCCGGCAGCGCCGGCACGGTGCGGCCGGGAAGATGGCGGACCATCCTCAGAGCGAGACCTTCGCATGGAGCGGGGAGCCGGCACGGCTTCCCAGCCCAGCGAAGGGCTCGCTCTTCTCGTTTTTGAAGCATGGAAGGAAGCAGGAATGGTGGCCCTACGAACAATCTCGGAACTGGCATCCTGATGGCGGGTCTCGTGGCGCCGCTGATGGCGGCGGGACGGGTGAGCCGGCTCGAAGCGCTGGCCACCGGGTGACGACCCAGTCCCCAGCGGTCTGGCTCTCGTTCGGCGTGCTGGTCGGGACGCTGCTGGCGCTCGACCTTGGTGTCCTGAACCGACGGGCCCATGTGCTGGGAGCCCGGGAGGCCCTGAACTGGAGCGCCGGCATCGTGGCGTTGGCGCTGTTGTTCGGGGTGTTCCTGTGGTGGCAGGTCGGGTCGGGCACGGCGCTGGAGTACTACTCCGGCTACCTGATCGAGCTGTCGCTCAGCGTCGACAACCTCTTCGTCTTCCTGCTGATCTTTCAGTACTTCGCGGTGCCCGCC
>CALMOP010000083.1 GCA_937871775.1 uncultured Gemmatimonadota bacterium
CATCGGCCGGTTGTTCCGCGGCTTCGTCGGCCTGTTCATCAGCGGCTTGGAGGAGTCCAACCCCGAGGCGCTGATGGATGCCGCTCGGCAGGAGTTCCGGGAGAAGATGGCGCAGTACAACCTGGCGCTGGCGCGGATGGCGGGGGTGGCCGAACGGCTCAAGGTTCAGGTGAAAGGCAAGGCGGCGCGGGCCCAGGAACTGCAGCGCCGCATCCTGGCCAATCACCAGGCCGGCAACCGCGACCTCGCGGGCAGTCTGGCGCGGGAGCTCCAGGAGCTCACCGCCGATCTCGGCACCGATACCCAGGAACTCTCGGAGACCGAGGAGGCCTATCAGGCCAACCTGCGACAGGCCAAGGTGGTCCAGCGGGAGTTCGAGGAGAAGGTCAAGCGGCTGGAGAAGCAGCTTGACCAGGTGAAGATCAAGGAGGCCCAGGCCGAAGCCGCCGCGGCCCTCGGCAACGCGACCTTCAGGGTCGGTGACCTCGGCGACACGATGAAGACCGTGAACGAGGTGCTGCAGAAGGGCTACGAGAAGGCGGCCGGGAAAGCCCGTGTTGCCAAGGACCTGGTGGACCTCGACCAGGTGCGCGAGAAGGAAACCGAAAGCAAGGCGTTGGAGCAGGCCGCCCTCGCGGAGTTCCTGGCCAGCCAGGGGATCCAGGCCGGTCCGGTGCCCGAGGGTCCGCAGGCCCAGAAGGAGATCGGGCCGGCGTAGGGGATTGGCCGATTGACGATCGCCGATTGGTAACCGCCAGTCGTCAATCGTCAATCGTCAATCAGCAATCGCCAATCGCGAATCGCCAATCGTCAATCATCAGTATTCCCCAATCCTTCATCCCCAATCCTCAATCCTATGGCCGACCAGCCCCGCTTCACCTTCCTCGGCAAGCTCCTGTCCCTGGCCCTCATCGGCGGGTTCTTCTATTTCGGCTGGCAACTGCTGCAGGGTCGGGAACTCAAACTCCCCACGCTGCCGGGTCGGGGGGCTCCCGCCGCCGAGGTGAGCGAGGCGGCTCAGGAGGTCCCAACCCTGGCCCCGCCCGCGGCCTTCCAGTTGGGGGCGGACAGCGTGGTCCCCATCGAGATCAGCGAGTACGCCGGGTACGCCGGACTGATCGCGGCCAACGGCGGTTTGGAACCGGGCCCCGGGTCTCTCTTACTGTGGCTGCCGGGTGCGGCTGACGGTGAGCGAAGAGGAGAGCTGGTCGGCGCTCAACAGCGGCAAGCTGGCCGGGTCAGTAACGACCGCGGACGTGCTGGCGGTCTATGGCCGGCAGTTCCGGGTGAAGGTACCCGCACAGATCGGGTTCTCGCGCGGGGCCGATGGCATCCTGGTCCGGAGCGAGATCAAGCGGGTCAACGACCTCAAGGGGAAGCTGGTGGTCGCGGCCCAGTTCACCGAGACCGATTTCTTCATCCGCTACCTGGCCCAGGAGGCCGGACTCGGGATTACTTCTCTGAACAGCCTGGATGCACCCCCGAATCCGGCAACCCTCAACCTGGTCTACACCGATGACGGCTTTGCCGCGGGTGACCTGTTCCTCGCCGATCTCCAGAGCGGCAAGGGCCGTCTGGCCGGCGCGGTCACCTGGGAGCCGAAAACCTCCGAAGTGATGGCCGCCAGCGGCGGCAAGGCCCGGCTGCTGGTGTCCAATCGGAACCTCCTCATCGTCGCCGACATCCTGGTTCTCAACCAGGGCTTCGCGGAGCAGCATCCGCGGCTGGTCGCGGGCCTGGTGCGCGGCCTGCTGGAGGGGAACCGGCTGGTGCGAGACCATCCCGAGAGCCAGCTGGCGGTGGTGGCCCAGGCGTTCAAGTGGAGTCCCGAGCAGACCCGGAACGACCGCGCCAAGGTGCACCTGGCCAACCTGCCGGAGAACCTGGCGTTCTTCAACGGATCCATCGACGCGGCAGGCAGCTTCGGGGGCATCTACCAGTCGGCGGTCTACGCCTACGGCACCGGTCTCATCCGCGACCCGGTGGATCCGGCGCGGTTCATCGATCTGGCCGCCCTGACGGCCGCCGACGCAACGGGGCAGTTCCGGGACCAGACCATCGCGATTGCGCCCATCAAGACAGGCAGCCCGGCCGGGGTGGAGAACGACCCGCTGCTGTCCAAGGACATCCGCTTCTTCTTCCAGCCCAACTCGGCGGTGCTGGACCAGGGCCAGAGCGAAAACCTGAAGAATCTCGCGGCGATCAAGGAACTGCTGACGGTCTCACCGGGGTCCACCATTCTCCTCCGCGGTCACGTGGACAATTCCCTGGTGGAAGAGTTCCGCCGCAAGGGAGGCGAGGCGTTTGTGCGGCAGATGTCCCTGAAAGCGGTGGAGCTGTCCCGGGACCGGGCCGGAGCGATCCAGCGGCTGCTGCTGGAGCGATACAGCGTGCAGCGGGCTCGGACCGAAATCGTGGGACGGGGCTGGGATGAGCCGGCGGGCGGCGATCCGGAACAGAACCGCCGGGTCGAGGTACAGTGGTTCACACTGGAGTAGCTCGACCGCGCGATCCGGGAACCAACGCCTCGGGTCCGTCGCCGCGCAGCCCGACCTGACTTGCCGGGTTGCCGGGGCGGCCACCGACCGCGCCGGAGCCTGCGGGGTTGTGTTCCCGGTCCGCCCTTCGTAAGTTCCTCGGCTTCAATACCATACGCCATCGGCGGTTGAGAGGGGTGAGTCCAGGAATGTCCGAAGTCATCATCCACGATGACGAGAGCTTTGAACGGGCCCTCAAGCGGTTCAAGAAGAAGTGCGAGAAGGCGGGGATCCTTTCCGATCTGCGCAAGCATCGCCACTACGAGAAACCGAGCGAAAAGCGGAAGCGCAAGCAGAATGCGGCTCAGCGGAAGAGTCGCCGCACCTATCCACGCCCCCCGCGTTTCTAGTCGACGAATGGCTGCCCTGATACCTGGTAGGGCCGCCTGCGGCGGACAACGGGCGGGATGACCGACCCGAAGCCGTTGAACTCCCCGGACGGGGTGCTGGTGTCTACGGACGCTGGCACCCCGTCCGCCATTCCGGGGGGGGATGAGTTCGACGCCCCGGCCGGGCTGACCCAGGCGCTCGAAGCCCTGGAGTTCGAGGCGGTGCTGGAGCAGGTGGCCGGCTTGGCCGCTGGCCCCCTCGGTGCGGCCCGGGTCCGGGCTCGCCTCCCGATGGTGCGGCAGGAGGACATCCAGGCAGAACTGGCTCGGGTGGAGGAACTGGCCCGCCTGCTCCGGGCCGGCAAGGGACTCGTCGCGGAGGCGGTCCCGGAACTCGGTTCGGTGCTGAACCGGCTGCGCATCATGGGCAGTGTCCTCGATGGCCGGGAGCTGCTGGCGTTGCGTCAGACCCTGGTTGCCGGGCGGCTGGTCGGCGCGGAACTCCGGCGCATCGCGCCGGAAGCTCCCGGCATGGCGACG
>CALMOP010000084.1 GCA_937871775.1 uncultured Gemmatimonadota bacterium
ATTCGACCTGGTCGCCGCGGGTCGCCTCGACGCGAAACATGGGGGATGAAGATAGCGGGGGTGGACGGTGCCAGGGCTCAGTGTCGGTGCTTTAGTGCCCAGGGCCCAGGGCCCAGGGCCCAGCGCTAGTACTCGATACGTAGGACAGCGGAGCCGGACCAGTGTCATACTCAGTTCCGCGGCTACACACTCACCTGTTGATCCTGGGCACTGGGCCCTGGGCCCTCGGTACTCTGAAGCATCCCTCCGCTTGGGCATTCGGTACTGGGCCCTGGGCCCTGGGCACTGGGCACTCTCTGGTGCTCTCTCCCTCCCCCACACCGAGGACCGACCCTATCTTTGCTCCGAATGCTTCGCTCCCGCGTCACTCCGCTCCTCGGGCTGCTGTGGTTCGCGCCGGCGCTTGCCGGCCAGGCGTCGCCGTACCTGCCACTCGACGACCCGCGACTGCCGCTGGTGGAGCACCTGATCGCGGCCGGAGACGTCGAGGATCCCTCCCCCAACGTGCGGCCGTTTCGCCAGGCCGACCTGCTGGTCATGCTGAACGCGGCGCTGGCCCACCGGGTGGCCCGGGACACCGGACTGATCGCCGAACTCAGCCGCTCCTTTGCCGAGGACACCGGGGAGACCTGGTGGCGGGTCGCAGGGCGAGCCGGTGGGCAGGGCGTTACCGAGGCCCGCCGCGACCCGCTGCACCCCGGCGGCCCCGGGGGAGTGCAGCCCTACGTGGAGCTCGGCCTGGCGGCCCGGTTCGAGAACCTGCTGCTGGTCAGCCGGCCGGCCCTGGAGCCGCGGCTGGTCGACGACCCCGACTGGCCCGGGCGCAAGAACCTCGAGGTCACCGGGCGACACCTCGAAGGGTATCTCGCGGCCCAGTTCCGGTTCGTGCGCCTGATCTATGGACAGCTGGACCAGAACTGGGGCCCGGTCGGCGCGCCGGGCATTCCCCTCAGCGATTACGGTTACCCGCTTCCCCACCTGGGACTCGAGATCGGTACCGCGCGATTCCGGCTCACGGCCCAGGCCAGCACCCTCGCCGATCTTGCCGATACCGCCGGCCGGACGGTGCACCGCTACTTCTTCGCCCACCGGATCGATGCCCGCCTCTCCCGACAGCTGCAGATCGGACTCTGGGAAACCGTGGTGCTGGGCGGGCCGGAGCGCAGTTTCGATTCCCGATACCGCAACCCGGTCACCCTGCTGCTGCTGGCCAACGAGTATGGGCTGGGCGACGATGGCAACATCCTGATGGGGGTCGACCTCCGCTGGCACCCCAGCCGGCGGTTGACGCTGCTGGCGCAGCTGGCGCTGGACGACATCCAGTACCAGAACCGCAGCGGGCCGGGCAGGTATCCCGACCGCTACGCCTTGACCCTCGCCGCCACCGGTCCGCTGAGCCGCTCCATCGCCTGGCGGGCCCTGTACACCAGGGCCACCAGCCTGGCGTTCCGCACCACCAACCCCTATGAGAGTTTCACCGACCAGGGGGTCGGGCTGGGCCGCTCTTTCGCCGACAACGACCAGGCGACGCTGCGGTTCACCCGGCCAGCGCGACGCCGCTGGCTCGCCAGCGGCGAGCTCACCCTGCTCCGCCAGGGCGAGGGCGCGCTGAACCAGCCATTCCCCAACGAGACCCAGGTGGACAGCATCCCGACCATCTTCATCGGCACCACCGAGCGAACCTGGCGGGCCGCCGTCGGGCTCACCGGCTCCGAGGGCCCGCTCACCCTGGCGGGTAACATCGGGGTTCACTTCGTGGATAACGCTGACCACGTCGCGGGTCGCAGCCGGACCGAGCTGGCTGCCCGGCTGCAACTGACGCTGGGCTTCGCGCGCAGCGGGACCTTTTCCCATGAACCGTGAGCTGTTGGCCGGGATGGCCGGCCGACGGATCGCTGTCATCGGCGATGTGATGCTGGACCGCTACCTGATCGGCGACATCGAACGGATCTCTCCCGAGGCACCGGTCCCCGTGGTCCGGGTCACCGAGCGGCGCCATTCTCCGGGCGGCGCGGCCAACGTCGCGGCGAATCTCGCCGCGCTGGGCGCCGAGCCACTGCTGGTGGGGTTGATCGGGGACGACCCGGCGGGGCGGGACCTGCGGACGGCGCTGGCGGCGCGGGGGATCGACGCGGGACGACTGACCCCCACACCCAACCGGCCGACCACCACCAAGACGCGGGTGGTGGCGCGGGGCCAGCAGGTGGTCCGGGTCGACGAGGAGGAGATCGGCCCGGTGGACCTGCCGACCACGACCGCCTTGATCCGGGCGATCGAGACCGCGGTGGCCGGGGCCGCGGCGGTGGTCCTGGAGGACTACGACAAGGGGTCGCTGAACCAGGCGACCATCCCGGCGGCGCTGGTGGCCGCCCGCGCCCGCGGGATCCCCATCGTGGTGGACCCCAAATTCGCCCACTTCTTCACTTATATAGGCGCCACCCTCTTCAAGCCCAACCGCCGCGAACTCGCGGCCGCCCTCGGCCCCGGTCGCGACCCCGACGACAGCTCCGAACTCCGGTCCCTGCTGGAACGGCTCCAGGCGGAGCACCTGCTGGTGACACTCGGCGCCGACGGGATGCGGCTGCTGTCCCGATCCGGCGCGGACCACCGCATCGCGGGCCAGGCCCGGGAAGTGTTCGACGTGTCGGGTGCCGGCGATACCGTCACCGCCTGGGTCGCGGCGGCGCTGGCCGGGGGCGCCACCGCGCTCGACGCGGCAATGCTGGCCAACGCGGCGGCCGCGATCGAGGTCGGCAAGCGCGGCGTGGCCACCGTGACCCCGGCCGAGGTGCTGGCGCTGCTGGAGGGTGGGGGCAATGAGCGGGCGGAGACTGGCGCGGCCGGACGGCGGGGTATTAGCTTATCGGCCCGGTTTCCGGGCGATTAGCTCAGCTGGTTAGAGCGCGCGCCTCACATGCGCGAGGTCGGGGGTTCGAGCCCCTCATCGCCCATCG
>CALMOP010000085.1 GCA_937871775.1 uncultured Gemmatimonadota bacterium
CTTGCGGTCGGACTGGTCAGAAGTATGGGCCGGGAATGTTGGCTTCACCGGGTCGTCTCTGTAGGCGAGGGAATACAGGATCTTGTGGGGACGGTGCGGCTGGCCCGAGGCCTCATAGCGGGCCAGGCCCGCGAGGAAGCAGGCATCGCGACCCAGTTCGGATGCGAGCCGGTGATCGGGGTGCCGGCCAACCGGAAATGGCAGGATGACCACCTTCGGAGCGAAATGCCGGATCTGCTCGACCACTATCCTCCTGGCCTCGCCAGTATTCTGCAGATAGCCATCGGGCAAGCCGGCGTTGCTCCGCTCGGTGAGGCCCATCAGTTGGGCGGCGCTCGCCGCTTCCTCGGCGCGCAGCGCGGCGCTTCCCCGGGTACCGGTTTCCCCGGCCGTCAGGTCCAGGATCCCGGTTCGGTAGCCCTGATCCCGGGCCCGGATCAGCGTCCCCGCACAGGTGAGCTCGACGTCGTCTCGATGGGCGGCGATGGCCAGAAGGTCGACGGGCATGGGCTGCAATCTAGGCATGGGCGGTAGGGGCGGTAAGGCGGTAGCGGCGGTAAGGGCGGTAGGGACACTACTGCCCTTACCGCCGCTACCGCCCTTACCGCCCTTACCGCCGTGAACGCCACACTCGCCGCAGCCCAAACAGCAGGCCAAGCCCCAGGACCGACAGCGGAACCAGGGTCCCCAACGACGCGATCAGGCCGGCGACGAAGCCGACGAAGTTCCGCCAGGACTGCTGGAAGGCCGCGCCAATGACGCTGCCGCTGCCCTGATTCCCGACCAGGGGCACCTTCTCGTGCACCGTTACACTGAGCGTGCTGGTCGCGACATGCGCCTTGAGGTAGCGCAGCCGGCCCTCCATCCGCTCGATCTCCTCCCGGACCCGTGCCAGCTCCCGCTCGATTTCCAGGACGTCGGAGAGCTTGCCGGTCCGGGTGGCCAACAGCTCGATCAGCCGCTGTTCCAGGCGATGGGCATTGGCGACCCGGGCGGTGATGTCGGTGAACTCCTCGCCGACATCCTGGGCGGAGATGTTGACGTACTCCAACCGTCCCAGGGGGGAGAGACCGCTGACCAACTCGTCGAACCGGCTGGCGGGCACCTTGATCTCAAGGGTGGCCGAGCGCAACTGGTTCCGGCCTGCCTGCACCTGACTGTTTGCCAGGTAGCCGCCCACCCGGGCCGCGAGAGCCCGGATCTGGGCGATGGCCGGCTCCAGCGAGTCGATCTCGATGCTGGCCTGTCCGGTCCGGATGATCATGGCGGTTGCCGTGGCGTCGCTGCCGGTCTGGGACCAGGGCTCGGTGCGGTCGAGCGGGGCACCAGACTCGGTTGCGTTCACGGTTCCCTCGGCCAGCGCCGAGGCGGGCGCGCGATCGCGGGCCACCGCATCGTATCCGGCCTTTCCCTCGACCGCCTGGGAACTGGGGCGGGATGATAGTTCGCAGGCAACGACGGACACGGCGACCAGCAGGGCGACGACCTGAGCGACCCGATTGCGCAACATGCATGACTCCGGAGGAAGGTGGTCGGGGATGCGTCAGGTTCCCGGTCTTGCACAGCCCGCGGCATGGTAGGGGCGACCCATCGGGTCGCCCCGATTCGTGACACACCCCGTGGGCCCGATCATTCGTGCCGCAAGGCCTCCACCGGGTCCATGCGGGCCGCCCGATTGGCCGGCAGCAGGCCGAAAACCAGCCCGATCCCGATGCTGACCAGGGTCGCGATGACGGCGCTCCACAGCGGTACGCCGGATTGCAGCTCGAGCACCAGCTTCAGGAACTGCCCCAGTCCGAGGCCGACCGCGATGCCAAGCAGTCCACCCAGCAGGGTCAAGGTCGCGGCTTCGACCAGGAACTGCCACAGGATTTCCCGCGAGGTCGCGCCCAGGGCCTTGCGGAGCCCGATCTCGCGGGTGCGATCGGTTACCGAGACCATCATGATGGCCATGACCCCGATGCCGCCCACCAGCAGGGCGACGCTGGAGAGGGCGACCATCACTCCGAAGAAGGCGGTGGTCAGATTGCCGATGGTGTCCAGGATCTGGTCCTGGGTGATGACGTCGAAGGTGTCCGGCAAGCCAGGCCGAAGCCGGCGCGCCTTGCGAAGCGCGGCGATGGCGAGGTCCGTCGCTTCGGGCACCGGGACGCTGGGCCAGCCCTTGACCGACAGGAAGAGTCCGTTGGTCTCGTCGTAATGGTAGTTGTGTTGGGCGGTCTCGAACGGCAGGATCGCCCCGATCTGCTGCGATGGAGGCTCGAAGATGTTCTCCGGCCGCTGGTAGATCCCGATCACGGTCAGGGCCACTCCGCCGCAGCGGATCCGTTTGCCAAGCGGGTCGATCCGGCCGAACAGGCGATCCGCGGATTCGGCCTCCAGCACCACCACCGGGGCGCCTTTGAGCTCTGCGGGGGCGAAGAAGCGACCCCGGAGCAGGGTGCCTCCCAGGATGTCCATGTAGTGGGCATCGGCGCCGTACACGGTAACCAGTTGGGTGCTGACCTCCTGGTACTCCAGGCGCTGGAACATCTGGACCCAGATGCCGGCATACTGGATGGCGGGCACCGTCCGGACGGCGGCGGCGTCGCTCTCCTGGATGATCGGGCGGATGCGGACCTCGTAAGGCAGGTTGTCGGGATTGAGCGGTGTCTGGGAGAAGAACCGCATCACGTAGAACGCCGACGGCCCGGCGGTATTCATCGCGTTGAAGATCTGGGTCCGAACCCCTTGCACGATCGAGGCCATCGCCATCACGGTGGCGACGCCGATCACTACTCCCAGAATGGTCAGCGCCGAGCGCAGCTTGTTGGTGCGGAGCGCGCTTAGCGCGATTACCACGCCCTCGTCGACGTTCCGGAGCAGCATCGGTCAGTGGCTCCGGTTCATTCGGCCCTGAGGGCGGTGATGGGGTCGAGCCGGGCCGCTCGGGTGGCGGGGTAGACCCCGAACAGGATGCCGGTCCCCGCCCCCAGCGCGAGGGCGGCGCCAACCGACCAACCAGTAACCCGGGCCGGGAGCGGGGTCAGCTGGGAAACGGCCAGGCTCAGCAGCCAGCCTCCCAGCACGCCCGCCACCCCGCCGAGGGTGGCCAGCACGACCGCCTCGACCAGAAACTGGCGCCGGATGTCGCGGTGGGTCGCCCCCAGCGACTTGCGCAGTCCGATCTCGCGGGTGCGCTCGTTCACCGACATGAGCATGATGTTCATGATGACGATCCCGCCGACCACGATGCCGATGCATACCACGGCCGGCACCACGGTGAACAGCACCCGGGTCAGGTCGCGCCAGAACGCCACCAGCGCGTCGGCCTTGTCCACCGCGAAGTCGTTGGACTCCGCCGGGCGCAGCCGGTGCACCAGCCGCATGGCCTCCTCCGCCCGGGCCATCGCCTCCGGCAGGTCCTCGGCCTCGTGAACCTTCACGGAGACGGTGGTGGTCAGCCGGCGTCCGTACAGGCTTTCGAACGTGGTGATGGGAATCAGGGCGAATCCGTCGAACGACTGGCCCAGCACGCGCCCCTTCCGGGCGGTCACCGCGTTGACCCGCATCTCGCGGCCGGCGATGCGCACGCTGCGG